>NZ_JBHUWW010000019.1:2757-47979 GCF_042669755.1 Kitasatospora sp. NPDC057223
TCGACCGAGATGTACACTAGTTATTTGTGCGGGTGCGTGAGTTGTTTATAAGAGAACGCGTCACCCGGCGCTGCGAAGGGGGCCCCCACCGTGTCGGTGGCGGCCCGCCGTCGTGCGGGGGTCCCGGGTCAGACGGGTTCGCCGTAGTAGGGGCCGTAGTGGCCGGTGTAGGAGTCCTGGTAGCCGTTGTCGGCGGTGTCGTGCTTCTCGGGGTCGTACGCGGGGCCGCTCTTGATCTCGTCCTTGGTGCGGTCGACGTAGACCTTCTTGTCGTCCTCGTCGACCCGCGAGACCGTGCCGGCGGGCAGCAGGACGTGCTTGCCGAAGATCCACGGTCCGGTGTCGACCACCAGGTGCCGGGAGCCGGCCTCCTCGGACAGCTTGTCGACCTTGCCGATGTGGCCGTCGGTCGCCTCCACGTGGAAGCCCACCAGGTCGGTGCCGGAGACGTGGCCGGCCGTGCTGCGGAAGTCCCAGATGTCGGTGCCGCTCATTGCCGTCCCCTTCGTCATGCGGCGCAGCGCGGGCTGTTCCCGGCGCGACGCTCGCTCACAGGCCCGATTGCCCCGCCCCGGGCAGGACATGCCCGCCCCGAACAACACGGAGGAGATTCCGGCTCCGGCCGAACCCGACGGTTCAGGGGCGACGGGCCTGCCCGCTGCCGTCGCTGCCGTGTTCCGCGGCGGCTGGACGCGATCAGCGCCGATCCCGCTGCCGACGGATCCCGCCCACGACAGGCCGCTCCCCGGCAACCTGGGCGTTCAGGCACACCCCGACCACCACCTCGGCGATCGTTCTCGCCCAATCCGAGCCGCGGCGCCATGCGGGAAGAAGTCCCTGCGATGGCCAGGCGCGCTCGTCCAGAACCTCGCAGCCCGCGGTCTCGATGAGGACTGCCGACGCGGCAAGCGAATGGTCCGCCCGCCGTATCCGCGGTGACAGTGGGTTCTACCAGTAGTGCTTGCGTCCTCCGACTTCGTGGCCGACAGCGCCCAGCACCCAGAGGATGAGCCCGATGACGACGAGGGCGAGGCCGATACTCCACAGGACGGAGATACCGGCGATGAAGCCGATGACGAGGAGAATGACTCCGAGGACGATCACGACGACCTCCACTGACGCGCTTGCCTCTCCACTGTCGCGCCGCCCGCCGGCCACCGCCACACGAGCGCCCGCCCCGCCCGCCTTTGACGCGGGCAGCCGCCCGGACGGTGCCGGGCGATGGTCACTGTTCGTGCTGGGCTGAGGGCCCCCGGGTTGCCGACGGCAGCAGTTGAGGGCGAAATCGGTACGAGCCCGGCATACGGGCGAGCGGTCGGCGCAGGCGTAACTGCGACCGGCCACGGAGTTCCGACAGCTACGAAGCGACTCGAAGGTGAGTGGACGCGATGAGCAAGGTGCAGGAGCAGATCGACGTGGCGGTGCCGGTGGGCACGGCGTACAACCAGTGGACGCAGTTCGAGGACTTCCCGAAGTTCATGGAGGGGGTGGAGGAGATCACCCAGCTCGACGCCCGGCACAACCACTGGAAGACGAAGATCGCCGGGGTGTCCCGGGAGTTCGACACCGAGATCGTCGACCAGGTCCCCGACGACCACGTCGCCTGGCGCACGACCAGTGGTGACGTGAAGCAGACGGGCATGGTGCGGTTCGAGCCGATCGACGCGACGCACACCCGGGTGCTGATGGAGATGGACTTCCAGCCCGGCGGCATGGCCGAGAAGGCCGCCGACATGATGGGCGTGCTCGACCGGCAGGTGAAGGGCGACCTCAAGCGGTTCAAGCACTTCATCGAGGAGCAGGGCACCGCCACCGGCGGCTACCGCGGCCAGCTCTGACAGCGTCCGCCCGGCCGGGTCCCGCCTGCTGTGCAGGCGGGACCCGGCCGCACACGCACGGGGGGCGGGGCGAGCCGGCGCGGCCCGACCCCGGGAGGACCGGGGCGCAGGCGTCTCCTGCTGGAGGCTTGAGATCAAGTCTTCGGGGCCGTTTCCGGCATCTTGACCGGTCGTCTGCTGCGTGGGGGAGATCGGCCAGGAACCGACGGGCGGCTTGCGCTATGACGGCGGCGTGGGGCGGGGGGTGCCGGACGGCTTGTGGGCGCGTGCGGTGTGGCACAGAGCGGGTCCGCGATGGGGGGTCTTGGTCTTGTTCAGGTTTGACCGGAAGGCTTCGCCAACTTCCCGAAGGACTGTGGATGATGGCCGTTCCTCGACCGAACTGCGCCTGGGATAAAAGGAATTTCACTTCGGGGCGCAGAGACGGGTGGGCTGGAAATCTGCCGGTACGTTGATGTTGTCGCCGCAGATGCGGCGCAGCCCCGGGGGCGGTTGCCCCCCGCTCCCGGGGCCCCTCAACCGATCAACACCGAGAGAAGTACGATGCTCGATCGATTCCGCGGGGGGCGGCGGCAGTTGCCGCCCTCCGAGACGCTCCAAGTTAGCAGGATCTTCCGGCCCGACGGCGCTGCGCGCTCGTTCGGGGTAATCGCGGTGGATGCGCGTTTGAGCGGGGTGGTGGCCGTGCCGTTCGCGGTGTGGTTGGCGCTCGGCAGCACTCCTGTGGCGCCCTCGCGCGGGTTCCTGGTGCTCGCGCTGGTCCAGCTCGCGGGTGGCGTGGTCGTGCGCCTGCAGCGCGCCCGGTCCCGCTGATCCGGTGTGCGGCCCTCCCGGTGGGAGGGCCGCACGTTGGCCCTGGCAGCTGATTCGGAGGGCGGCGGGCAGACGCGTGTGGTCGCACATCTCGGTCGGGGTTCCCGGCTGTTCATCGCGGGGCGCCGGCTCTGGCCGCCCCGGTTGTTTTCGGCACGACTATCAGGCGTTCGTGCAGTTGTACGCACTGCGGTACCGGCAGTACGCGCAGGTGCGGCTGTCGGACGAGGACCTGTGCGCGGAAGCGGTGGAGCAGGCGCTCGGGTATGTCGCGGACGGCTGGGACGCGGTCCTGCGGTGCCCGCAGCCGATGGCTGTCTGCTGGGTGCTCCTGCGCCAGGTGGTGTCCGACCGGAGTTGCCGGGCGGCCGGCGGCGACCGGCTTCACCGGGCGCTGCCCGATCCCGCCGCGGATGCGGCGGTGCTGCACTATCGGCTCGGCCTTGAACCGAAGACCGCCGCGCACCTTATGGGGGTGGAGGAGGGGGCGGTGCGGGCCGGCCTGCGGGCGGCGGCTCGTGTGCTCGACCGCGGCTGAGACGGACGTTCGGTCAGAGAAGATTTCGTACATCTGCGCCATGGCGCGGGCAAGGGCGCGCCACCTGCACCGATGCGCTCCTGTTCGCCATGGTGCGCCACCGCGCGCCACCATTCACCCGCTGGGGGCATGGTGGTGCGCGGTCTGCCTGCCTACGATGGGTCCCCAACTTCCTCGGGAGCCCCCGGGGTTGTTTCGACCACGGAAGGGGCACCGTGGGTAGCAGCACAGGGCATGGGCCCAGCCATGCCATCGACACGTCCATCCCGAGCGCGGCGCGCATGTACGACCTGCTCTTGGGTGGGACCTTGAACTTCGAAGCCGACAGGCTCGCGTGCGAGGAACTCCTGCGCACGGCGCCGAGCATCGGTGAGCTGGCCGTCAACAACAGGTGGTTCCTGCAGCGTGTGGTGCGCCATCTCGCTGCCGAGCGCGGCATCCGGCAGTTCATCGACCACGGCTCGGGGCTGCCGACCGAGCCCAACGTGCACCAGGTGGCCCAGGAGGCCAACGCCGAGGCGCGGGTCGCGTACGTGGACAACGACCCGATCGTGATCGCCTACGGCCGCACCTCGCTCGACGTCAACTCCGGAACCCGCTTCATAGACGCCTCCATGACCGACACCGGCCGGATCTTCGAGGAGGCCGGTGCCGGTGGGTTCATCGACTTCGCCGAACCGGTCGCGGCCCTGTTCGTCTCGGTCATCCACTGCCTCAAGGACTCCGAGGAGCCGCAGGAGATGATCCGGCGGGTGCGCGAGCGCCTGGCGCCCGGAAGCTACATGGTCATCTGCCAGCTCGTCAGCGATGACGAATCGGTTCGCCATGGCATCACGGAGCTGATGAGGCACGGGACCGGGGACAACTGGGGCCGGGTGCGGCAGAAGGAGGACGTGCGCGCCTACTTCGACGGCATGACCGTGCTGGATCCCTACCTGTGCGATGTCACCTACTGGCGGCCGGACTCCGAACTGCACCGGCCGCAGCGGTCCCATGAGGTGATCGAGTTCGGGGGCGTGGCGCGCGTGTGATGCCGCTCAGGCGCTGAGCCGTCGGCGCGCCACCTGCAGCATCTTCACGCTCTCCTCCCGGCTGGCCGCCTCGGCGAGCAGCGTGATCATCGTGGTCTGGTAGTGGTCGAACGACGGGCCGTCCTTCTCCTTCTCGTCGGGCTGCTCGCCCTTGGCGAAGTAGCGGCCGGCCTCGTCGTTCTCCAGGTAGATGAGGTCGGGCAGGCCGGTGCTCGCGGCGAACGCCAGGCGCGTCAGGGAGCCGATGTTGCCCGCGACCGCCGGGTCACTGGTGAACGGCACGAAGCGGATCTCGATGCGCGGGTCTTCGCCGAGCGTGAGCAGATGGTCGATCTGCCCGGCCATGACGCCCGGCCCCCGCATGAAGCGCAGCAGGACGCTCTCGTCGAGGAGGAAGACGGAGCTGGGCAGATCGGCGAAGTACCGCTCCTGCCGGCCGTGGCGCAGAGCCAGGCGCTCCTCGACCACCGCTGGGTCGTACTTGCGCTGGCCTCCCGTCATCAGGGCGTGGGTGTATGCGGGGGTCTGCAGCAGGCCCGGGACGAGTTTGAGTTCGTAGGTCCACAGCGCGGATGCGGCAGGCTCCAGCCCCACCAGGTGCGCCATGAACGGGGGGACCTGGACGCCGGCTCTCGCCCACCAGGTCCGCTCCTTCGCCATCGTGGCGAGCATGATGAGCTGCGCCTCGTCCCGGGGCGAGAGGTTGTACAACTTGGCGAGGTCCTCGACGTCGCGGCGCTTGGGCACGATCTCGGCCCGCTCCAGGCGGCTCAGTTTGGGATTCGAGAACCCTACCTTCCGCGCGGCCTCGGTCTGGTTCAGGCCGGCGGCCAGTCGCCGTGCGCGCAGCAGGGCGCCGACCAGGACGTGCGCCAGCGTCGGGTTCTGCGCCGGATCGGCGCCCGCCCGGAAGAGCGGCACAATGTTGCCTGCCGCGGATGATGCGCCGAGATCGCGTGACACGCGGACCCCCATCAGATGAGCCATCTTATCGGTCGCATCTTCCCATGAACCGGGGCCCGCGTGTCAGCATCTGATATTCCTACAGGAATATCAGACCTTCAGCAGATGATCGAAATCCCCGCCCTTCGCGCCGTCCAGGAACGCCGCGAACTCGCCGGGCGTGAACAGCAGCGCCGGGCCCTGCGGGTCGGTCGAGTTACGGAACGCCACCTGCCCAGCGTCCGCACCTGCAAGCTCGACGCACTGGCCGTTCTGCGCGCTGACCCGGCTCTTCACCCATGGCCCGGCGATCGATCCCGCCGGCATCCCGTTCCGGTATTTCATGATTAACAACCCTCTCCCTGTTCGATAATTTCCGATGGTCCGAATAGTCAGACCGGAACTCCAGTGCAGCAGGTCAAGGCCTTCTGCAATTTCAGTCTGCAATTTCTTCCGCCGGAGCACTGGAATCGTAGCCGCCGAAATTCGAACAATGGACCCGCCGAATGGGTGACGCCGCTCCCCGCCTCTCCCCATCACCGTCGGCGGCGTCGGCCGCGCGGATTCACTGGAGAGGAGGGCCCGCCCGCGCCGTGGGCGGACCCGGTCCGGGCGGTCGGCGGCGCGCTGCCAGCATTCGCGGCCAGGCAGCACTCTTCGCCTCACCCTGGAGGCGGACTTCCGGGCACCGGAACGTCAGTAGCTGTCTGGTGGGCTGCGGGGCTCGCACTGGCGATACGCGGCAGGCACCGTCCTCAAGGCCCGCAGCAACCGTCGGAGCTGACGCCACCCGGCTGGCCCGCTCGTCACCATTACTCCGGCCCACACTCGACGGCATGCTCGTCCTCACCCAGAGATCCCAGGCCTGGTCACCCTGGGTGAGGACGGCACCGCGCGTCGCCGCTGCGCAGCGGCACCCGCGCTGAGCCGGCCGTGTGATCGCTTGCTGGGCGGCGCACACCGTTACCGCGAAGTGCCGCACCGACCTCCAAGTCGCCAAGGCCTCGCCGATCAACTCGCGGCCGCCCACTTCTTCGACCGCGTCGTCTACCGAGGCGTGCCCGCGTGCCCGCGTGCCGGTCCGGGCCTGGGCCGAAGCCGCGACCCTCGCCTGAACGCCGTCGCCTACAACGCCGGCACCCTCGCCGTCGCCCGCGAACAGGGCGTCCAACTCGTGGAGGTCTTCGACGGCTTCCACTGCGGGCGGACAAGCCACCCCGACCCGGACAAGGCGGGCCGGACCCTGCGTGCGGTCGAGGACGCCGCCCAGTGGCCGATCTCCCACCCCCGGTGCACCAGGGCGTTTGGCCTCCGACCGGACCCCGCAGCATCGCCGCCGACCACAGTGGTCGACCTAGGGCAACAACGACGGATTTGAATTTCTCCCAACTGAGAAGTCGCATTCCCTTTGTGGATCAGAAAGCGGACTGGGTCATTCAAGGCTGTGATCCCGCCAAGTTTGACACTCTTTCAGTCGTGGACGAATTCTTTTGATGGGTATGTGAAGTGAGTGCACGTAGCCTCTGCTTGTACCCGCGGACCGTGCTGCATCAGGCAGTTCATGAGGGTCGCGCGGAATCTGGAGAGGGCCGACCGTTGATCTTGCGTCGTCTTGCCGTCATCGCTGCCGCTGGGGCCTTGGCGGCCTCGGTCATGGGTGCAGCGAACGCAGCTGACAGCCCGCAGGCTGGGGCTCACGCTGCCATTACGACAAGGGAGTTGGGCGATCGCCCCGCCCCCGGGCCGAACGAGCCCGCACAACTCGTCGCCAAGTTGGCGTGCGAGCCAGCCAAGGCAGCTCGCGTCAGCTGCCTCACGGCGTCGTCGGTGCCGAAGGACGCCCTGATCGAAGCGGCGAGCAGGCCCGGACTCGCGCAATCCGCGCAGATTCCGTCATGGTGCATCGACAATGCATACAAGGGCGTCTTCGGGCTCCGTGCCGAGGCATGTGAGGTAGTGGGACTGACCTTCACCACCTATCTGACGCTCAACGGGTCAACGTCGGTCACCGGCGTCGCCAACATGATCGTGATTAACTACGAATACACTGACAAGGGGCTGCCGACCTGGGCTCACCAGGTCGAGGCCGTCGCCTACTCCGGGTGGGGCGCTGCGCTGAACGCGACGGTCGAGGGCGCAGCCTCGCCCAGCGGCTCCTGCACTCTGGCCAGTGCCTCGTTCCCCGCGCAGCCCCTCCAGCCGACCCAGACCTGGCGCATCGGCGAGGCGTTCTACAACACCACCGCGACCACGCCCGGCGCCGTCGGGACTTGCACCACCACGTGGCAGTTGACGCTCCGTACCCCCGGTGGCTACACCCCGGCCTCCGTGAACTACGCCCGCGACAACGTGCGCTGCGACAACGCCACCGCCGGCAACCCGAAGACCGGGTGCGTCGTGCCGTGGTACCCGTCACCGGTCTACTACAGCCAGACCACCACCCCGGACCTCGCCAACCACGTAGCCCGCGCGCAGGCATCCGGTCTGCCGGGCGGCACCTTCGCGGCCCCGCTGACCCGCACCACCAACCAGTCCGTCATCGACGCCAACCGGAACGCGGCATGCGGGGACGCTCCGAGCATCGCCGGCAAGAGCTGCGACGAGTACCCCCTCGCCTCCTCCTACCAGGGGCTGACCGCCGGAGGCACCCGCCGCACCTTCGACGGCTGCTCCTTCAACCTCCCCCAGCAGACCGGCCCCGCCGGCGTCAGCGCCTGCATGATCAACGAGACTGACAACAACTCGCAGGGCGGAACGATGTCGCAGTTCTACCGTTCCGAGCGAATCCTGGACGGCGACCCCTACCGGGTGCTCGTCGTGGCCTAAGCCACCGCTGGGCGGGAGCGCCGACCTGCGCCTTCGCGTGCTCCCGCCCAACTCCCGCCCCTCACGGGGTGCGACGCCTATCCTGAACAATGGCAGTGACCGCCAACGGTGAGGAGGACTCGGTGCAGGAGCAGCCGGTACGGGTACGGGCCTCGGACGGCTCCTTCGGCGTCCTCGACGCCGGAGCGATCCCGGGGGAGCCCGCCGACTACTCCACCGGCCTGATCATCACCATGCCAACCGGTGCCAGAATCCACACCGGCATCGACAGGGGGCCGGTACGCGTCACCGCCGTCCGAGTCGCTCACCGGCCCGACCCGCGTAGCGACCTTGGGGGATGGTCGGAGGTCGCCGAAGCCAGCGTCTACGCGCCGCAGGGCACTCTCCGGGTGGAATCCCTGGACGATGGCCCGGTGCCCGGCCTGCCACTGCTGTCTCCCGACGGCCCCGGCTGGTACAGGCTCCTGGTTTGTGCCCGCGGCCGGGACAATGCGCTCCACGCCGTCACCGACCAGCCGGTCGAGGACTACCTGATCATTGCGTGGCCCGAACCGGCCTCGCCGCCCATCCTCATCCAGGCCGCAGACCACTGCGGGCACAGCCTCCGCCTCGGCGCACAGGACCGGCAGCGATCCGCGCCGCCTGTCGATACCACCTACACGGCGGTGGAAGCCGATCGCCAAGCTGGCCTGCGTGCAGCCCTTCTCGCTTCGATGAGTGCCGCGACACCGCCACCCAGCGCCACGGAAGCCACCCCGCCGGTCACGCCGGACCCCGCTCGCCGTCCAGCCGACTGGCCTTCCAGAGAATAGACGCTGCGCTTCGGCCTGCCTTCGAACCCCGGCCCGGGTGATTCGCTCCGGCAAGGCCGAACAGCTCATCCAAGATCGGCGAGTGCCGCGGTGATCAGCGATCTGGCCGCCGATCCGTGGACGGCCAGCTGAGCGAACCGGGTGAAAGCCTGCGTGTAGAGCGCGACATCGGTGGGCGCGGTCACGGAGACCTGGGCGGACAGCAGCTCCACGCCGGCTTGCCGGTCGTCGAAGAGGTTGAACGTCTCCGTCGGCCACATGGTGCGCTGCACGGTGAACGGGATGACGCCCAGCGACACCGACGGCATCGACATGGCCCGGAGAAGATGGCCGAGCTGTCCGGCCATAACCGTCTCGTCGCCGATCCGGTACCGCAGGACGGACTCCTCCAGGACTGCGACGAGCCGCCGGCCGCCCTCGAAGACGACGCTGGACCTCGCCAGGCGCGCTTCGACGGCGTCCGCCACGTCGTCCGGGGTGCGGCGGACGTCGGCAACGGTGCGCAGCAGGGCGCCGGCGTACTCGCGCGTTTGCAGGGCCCCAGGGACAACACGGGAGGAGTAGGCCCGGAACAGGCTGGTGTTGGTGTAGAGCGGCACCCGGGCCTGTTGGGCGTGGCGAAGGCCTGTGCGGGTGAGGCGGCGCCATTCGACGTACAGGGAGTCCGCTGCGCGGTTGGAGGCGATCAGGTCGTCGGCCTGATCGTCGGCGCCGCTGGCCCGGCACCACGCGCGGATATCGGAGTCCGAAGGGTTGATCTTGGCGTGGAGGATGCGGGAGGTTTTGGCGGGGTGCCAGCCGCAGCGGGCGGACAACTCCCCGCCCTTCAGGCCGGCATCGCGCAGCAGCTCGCCGAGACGAGCGGCGAGGGCAACACGGGCTGCCTGGGCGCTGGAGGACGGGGAGGTCGGCATCGTTCTGCGGTGGCTGATGTTGTGCAGTCAGACGGTGAACTTCTCGTGGGGAACAGCCCGTTGCCACACCGCTTCGAACGCGGTGGCGCACAGCTGGGCCACCGCCGGGTCGTCGCTGAAGGACGGGCCTGCGGACTCTCCCTCGCCGCTGAAGTGGTTGAACCGCACCAGTCTGTTGTCGAACAGCCAGAAGTCGTTGCCGGGCAGGGCGATGTCTGAGGCCTGGCTGCGGGGGAGCCAGCGGACCTGCTCGCCGGCGGCGACGTTGGTGAATGTCCCGGAGTGCTCGAAGCGGATGTACTCCGACACCGGCTCGGACACGATCCGGGCGCGGCGAACTTCGACGCCGCGGCTCACTGTCTCCTGAATGAGGGTGAGCCACGGACGCCACCAGGAGGCGCGGTCAGCCGGGTCGTGCCGGAAGCCATCCCTCCACGCGGTGAACGCCTCCACCTCCTTCGCCACGCTGTAGGAGTCGCGCATTTCCAGGTGCACGGCGGTGGACTGGGCGGCAGCCAGGTGATCAGCGAACGTCGGAACCGTCGGCGGCATCGCAAGCCTTCCTCAAAATCGGCACCATGCGGGCCGGTAGGCGGACCACATCCTCCGTGTCAGGGATGCTTCCAGTCTCCAGGCACTTGGCGCGCAGCTTGTCGTCGGCCTTCCAGCCCTGTACGACGATCTCGCCAGCTTCGTCGTCGTACCAGACCGTCGGGCACTCGTCGTCCCCCGTGTTGGGGTCGATCCCGATGAACCGTAGCGGCATGTCAACTTCCTTTCGCAATGCGGTTGCACGGATTTGCCTGACGATTCCCGAGTGAGTGCCCACCGTCAAGGGGCCGACCGGCGCCCGCATGGACGTGAGCTGCATGCCTCGCGGCCAGCCTGGTACGTCGGCGGCCCCGTGCGCCACCGGACGCCGGGAGGTGAGCTGGTCATGGCGACGGCCCGGCACGTGGGCCGCAATTCCGCGCAAATTTCTGGAACCCTCCGCGACCGTGCCGCTACGGTCGATCACACATTGCGGGGCCCATGGAGCCGCAGTCCGGGCGGGACAGATGCCGACCCGGACCGGCGACGAACCCACTGCGGGCTCCCGCCCCCGCGCGCAATGAACGCACGAGGAAGGAAGCGCCATGAGCATCACGACCGCACCCCGCCCCTGGGGCCTGGACAGGCTCCGCCCCTACCCGTCGGTGACCGTCGAGCCCTACACCACCGTCATCCTCGACCCGGACACTCAGGTCGCCGTGTTCCTCGACCAGGACGGCCTGGTCGTGGAGATGGGCAAGCACGGCACCAGCAAGGGCACCGAGACCCGGCCCGAGTCCACCAACCAGGACTCCCGCAACGACAGCGACCACGACCAGGACTCCGAACAGGACTGATGACGATGACGGGCACGGGACCGGTGGCCGTGGCCACCGCGGCGGACGACATGACCGCCGACATGGTCATCACCGAACTCAACCGGCGCGGCACGGAGGTGATCCGCTTCAATCCCGCCGACATCGGCACCAGCATGCAGGTCTCCGCCCGCTTCGGCAGCTGCCCGGCCTCCCCGGCCGGGCAGCTGCGCACCCCCTCGCGCAGCGCCGACCTCACCGGCATTCGATCCCTGTACTGGCGACGCCCTCACTGGCCCACCTTCGACCACCTCAACACGGCGGATGCCCGCTTCGCCACCGCGCAGACCCGCTTCGGCCTCGGCGGGACCCTCTACGCCCTGCCGGAGTGCCTGTTCGTCAACCATCCACTCCACAACCGGACAGCCGAACACAAGCCCCTCCAACTCGCCGTCGCCCAGCGCCTCGGCCTCACCGTCCCACCGACACTGGTCACCAACAGTCCTGACGACGCACGTGAGTTCATCAAGGCCCACGACCAGGTCGTCTACAAGACGCTGCGGTGGACGCCCTACCAGCAGGACGGCGTCGGCATGACCACCTGGACCGAGCCGGTCACTGCCGACGAGATCGACGAGCGGATCACCGTCGTCCCGCACCTGTTCCAGAGCCGCATAGCCAAGGCTGCCGACATCCGGGTCGTCATCGCCGGCGCCCGAGTCTTCGCCGTCCGCATCGACTCCGACCTGCTCGACTGGCGCCTGGACTACGAGGTCCTGACCTACACCGTCATCACCTTGCCCGCAGCGATCGAGAAGACGCTCCTCGCCTACCTGGAGCACTTCCGCCTCGTCTCGGGCTCCTTCGACCTTGTCCTCGACCACGACGGCGGTTACCACTGGCTGGAGCTCAACCCCAACGGCCAATGGGGGTGGCTTGAAGACGAAACCGGCCTGCCCCTCACCGCCGCCTTCGCCGACCTGCTCACCCGAGGAACACCATGACCATCGACACCCGGCCCCACCGGCTTGCCCTCGCCGACCGCCTCGCCGCCGCGGGCCACCTCACCACACCCGGGTCGCGCGCCGCCGTCGAAGCGACCCCGCGCGAATTGTTCCTCCACCCGGGGGTGTTCCTGCCCACCGACGACGGACGCTGGCAGCCGCGTACCCAGCTCGGCACCAACCCCACCGAGTGGGCACGGATCGCCTATCTCGACGAATCCCTCGTCACCCAACTCGACAACCACCTCACCGCCGACCAGGTCGCCCAACCGCTCGCCGGCTTCCCCACCTCCTCCTCCACCACTCCGGTCACCGTCGTCGCCATGATCGAGGCTCTCGATCTCCACGACGGCCACACCGTTCTGGAGATCGGCACCGGCACGGGCTACTCCACCGCGCTGCTCTGCCACCGCCTCGGCGAGGACAACGTCACCAGCATCGAAGTCGACCCCGACGTGGCCTCCCGCGCCGACGCCGCGCTCGAACAAGCCGGACACTCCACCTGGACCGTTACCGGCGACGGCCTCCTCGGCCACCCCCGCCGAGCGCCCTACGACAAGGTCATCGCGACCTGCGCAGTTCGCCGTATCCCCTACACGTGGGTTCGCCAGACCCGGCCCGGCGGAACCGTGCTGGCCACCGTCGGCTCCTGGACCTACGGCACGGGTCTGGCCAAGGTCACCGTCAACGACGACGGCACCGCTGAAGGTCGGATCATCGCCCGCAGCTCCTTCATGCCCGCGCGCTCCCAAGCCGACCGCCCGCTCGACGGCGACCTCGCCGCCCGCGCCGCCTACCCCGACAGTGAACGCCCCACCCCCATCAGCCCAGCCGTCCTCGGCGAGTGGATGCCGGCGTTCCTCACCCAGCTCACCGCCCCCGGCGCGCAGCTGACCCGAGCGACCACCGCCGACGGCCGCCCGCGGACCTACCTCTTCGATACCGCCCGGGAGTCGTTCGCCGAGCTGACCGAAGCTGACGGCTCCTGGACCCTCCGCCAGGGCGGCCCCATCGCCCTGTGGGACACGGTCGAAGACGCCATCACCGCCTGGCGCGAAGCAGGGCAGCCGGCCATCACCGACGTACGCCTCCAGATCACCCCCCAGGCACACACCTACTGGATCGGCGAGGAGCCCAAACTCCGCTGGGTACACCGCATCACCTGACCACGCCCCCCGGACCGCCGGGACTGCCCGGCCAACAGAGCCCTCGGCCGCCGCTTCTGGCTCGGCCGCTGTAAGCCCGATATCCTCCCGCAGCCGTTGTGAGCAACGCCCGAGCTGCGCCACGCACGTCCCGACCCCCTGAGGGGGTCGCCCACCAACACCACGAGGAACAGCACGTGCACGACGATGAACCCTTGGAGCAGTGGGCCACTCGCTGGGAGGCCATGCGCCGCCCGGTGGGCACCCTCAAGGCCATCCCGATGGACGGCACCACCGGCGGCGCGCACGTCCGCCGGAACGCGCCCAGGCTGATCATGCGCTGGGACGGATACCAGTGGCTGCCCGACACGATGGCTGACGACTACCCGGCCGCGCAGCGCATCCTCCACAACATCGAAGGCGACGGGGTGATGCGGCCTGCCGCCACACCGACGCCGAAGAAGCCCGGCCGGCACCGCCGCACCACCTGACGAACGGGGAAGCAGTGCCCTGGCCCAAGAGATACTGGGGGAGGCTCGCCAAGCGCGCGGGCAACTCCGTGAACGCCCGCACCCAGGAGACCGGCTGTGCCCGACCCGTCCCACCTGAGCCAGGTTCCCAAGCCACACGACCTCGACCTCAGCGGCGCCATCTGGTACGCCGCGCCGGAAGCCCCCGAGGGCCCTCAGGTCGCCTTCGTCGGCGAGTACATCGTGATGCGGCACGGCTCCGACCCGTCCGCGCCGCCGCTGGTTTTCGATCAGGACGAGTGGGCGGCCTTCAAGTCGGGCGCGGCCAAGGGCGAGTTCGACAACCTGACCTGAGCGTGCCGGCCAGCCCCCCCGGGCAGGCCCTTCTCGAACAGCGGGCTCGGCAGCGGACGCCCAACCGGGATCAGGGACTCGGCAGGCAGCAGTGCGGCCCGACACGCACAAGGGTGTCGGGCCGCACCGTGCCGGTACGCCAGGTCAGGCGACCGGGACGAGGGTGTCGTTGCCGACGGCAGTAGCGAACGCGCCGAAGGCGGCCGGTGCGTGGCTGTGCGCGGGACCGTGCGGGTCCTTGCTGTCCCGGAACGCGATCGCGTCACCGAGGGCTCCGGCTTCCACGCAGTTCTCGTTGGGGTTGCTGGCCTTTGCCTTCCTCCACTGCACGGGCAGAACCGAGGCGACGGGGTGATAGGTCACTTGATCTGATCTCTCTTCTCGCGGATGAGCTTGAGGGATTCGTCGAGGCCCAGGGCGTTCGCCATGATCTCGCCGAAGGCATTGCGGTACACGTCCACGTCGTCGGGCTTCTCCACCCAGTTGCTGGCGAGCATGTCGCTCAGCAGGACGAGGTCCAGATTTCGTTGGCGGAACTCCAGGAGAGTGAAGGGCCCGTTCATGCCGGGATGCGGAGGAGCAAGCGACGGCATGACCTGGATGGTGATGTTCGGGAGGCTGCTCCACTGGATGAGCTTGTCGAGCTGGTCAGCCATCACGCCGTCAGGCGCCCGCATGGTCAGCGCGGCCTCGTGGATGACCACCCACAGCTTCAAGGGGTTCTCGGACCGGGTCAGGACCGACTGCCGGTTGATCCGGACGTCCACTCGCGCTTCCACGCTGGGCGTCTTGAAGATGCCGCTGGAGATGATCGCGTGGGCGTACTGGCGGGTCTGGAGCAGTCCAGGGATGTAGGACGACTCGTACGACTTGTTCTCGACCGCAGTCTCTTCAAGCCGGATCAGATCGTGATGAAGAGGGTTGAGCTGTTCGAAGCCGGCCACCCAGCTGGGTCGGTGCTTGTCGCGCAGGATGTCGACGAGGACTTCGTGAAGCTCGGGATCGCAGTCGTAGAAGTTGAGGAGGGCGCTGACCACGTCGGGCTTCAGCTGGACCCTGGCGTTCTCGTACCGCGAGAGTTTCACCAGGTTGATGCCCTCGACTTGCGCGACTACCTCTTCGGCGGACAGGCCCTTGAGCTCTCGGAACCTCTTGAGTTCAGCAGCGATACGGCGGTACCGAACGGCGGGTACTGCGGCCATCTACGTAACCCCTCCAGAGCTGTCCAGGCACCAGTGTGCACGGCACCGGTAGTGCTTCGCCACCACCGCTCCGAGCTTAGGGCCATCACCTATCCCCAGTATCTGAAAGTTTTCATATTTCTACGATGCGCCTTGCGGTGATGGCCCGTCAGCCTGCATCCTGATGACGCAACACACAGCGAGCAAATGGTGACACTAGTCATCTAGCCTCGCCATGCTGTTCGACCAACGCCCCGCGCGTCAGCGCATGAGGGTTGTCCCTGCTCAGTGATCCACGGCTGAGCAGCTGGCAGCCTTCGGCGGCCGAACGGCTGCAATCGGATTCACCCCCAGCCGCACCATCAGCCCGGCCCGGAGGATCTGCCATGCACACCGTGATCTCGAAGATCGAGATTCCTGCAAGATGCGCCTCCGTAGGCGCGACCCGCAACAAGCTCGCTGCCGACCTGGCGCTGGCCGGACTACCCCTGACCAGGGAACAGGGCGAAGCTGTCCGGCTCTGCGCCTCTGAGTTGGTCACCAACGCGCTGCGGTACGGCGTCGGCCGTGAATCCGACACCGAGACCCTGCACGTCGAGGCCGCCGTCGACCGGAACCGTGGTGTGCTGCGGGTGACCGTCACCGACCCCTGCCGCGGCGGAACCATCCCGACCGTACGAACCGACGAGGACGTGGACGCCGCTGGCGGACGCGGACTGCTGATCGTGCAGACCTACTCCGACGCCAACGGATGGGCGCCGAGGCTGGACGAGGACGGCCGGATCCAGCGCGAGGTCTGGTTCGAGATCATCCTGCTCGGCGACAGCAGGGCCCCCATCGAGGTCACGCAGCGGGCTGCGGAACTGCCGACCGACCGCCGGGCCAACGTGACCGGGCGCATCGCGGCCCTGCGGGCGGCCACCATGCTGCGGACGGCGGTCCCCGGCATACGGGTCGGCTCGATTCGCCCGTCCCCCCGCACGCGCGCAGCCCCCGTGGAGCGCGCGGCCTGACCTCAGCCGGGAGCCGCTTCGCCTTGCTGCCGCACGACCTCCGGCTGCCTGCGGTCCGTGTTCTGCTGCAGGCAACTCGGGATCAACTCCTGCGCTGCAGGGGTGGCAGCACCCTCCTCCCCGCGTGCCAGATGAGAAGCCGCTGCCGGACGGGCCGATCAACGACGCCGGCCCTGCATCGGCCCGCAAGCCCGCCTCCGGGACAACCACGCCCGACTGTCCCTCCACTGGGAAAGGCAGGACGGCTCAGCAGCGTCACAGGCTGGGACACCCCAGACCTTCCCGTGATGCCCGCTCTGCACGCACATGCACAGCCCCTCGACTGCCGATGGATCGGCCGGGCCCGGGTGGGGTCCCTGTCCGTCGGCGCCCACCGGCCCGTTCGTCCCCCGTGGCGGGCCGGGCCGCCAGGCCGACTCCCGTTCGGGCCGGCGGCGCTCGCCCCGGGACCCGTCCGTTCGGGCCCCGGGCCAGGTCCAACCACACTCACCAGCAAGGAACTTCGGAACGATGAACACCTCTGCCTTAGCTACTGCGCCGGCCCCGCCGGTGCAGCTCCTGATCGCGGGAGCCCGCTGGCTCGCCAGCCAGACCCGGGATCCGGAGAAGACGTGGACGGCCTGGAATGCCGGTGCTGCCGTGCCCGTTCCCGTCGGCCGGTCCTTCGCCGTCGTCCGCGTCCTCGATGAGCGGCTCGGCAGGGCCACGTTCCATCTCCTCCTCCGGCGGCAGCCGCAGTTCCTCGGCCCCGTGATTGCCAACCACTCCCTGAACGCCGTCGAGTTCCTGGCGCCCGCCCTGCCCGCCGTCTGGCAGGGCCCTGGCACAGCCTTCCTCGACGGCTCCCGCGAATCGACGCGCATGGTGAAGTGCCCGCCGCCGAATCTGCGCGCCGCCGGACGGGACTGGCTGTACGCACCGCGGGCCGGCCCCGGACGCGAGCCCGTCCTGACGGACGCTTTCCAACTGGCCGGTGTCCTGAATACGGCCCGCGCGCAACTCCTCCGCGCCGGGCACTGCTTCGCCATCTGAACTCCTCCCGGCAGCAGCCAGAGCGGCTGATGCCGGACGCAGCCCCGTGAGAGAGCGCACGCACGTCCGGAAAGCCGCCTCCCGCAAGGCAGCCTGCAACACCCTGCGCGCCGGAGGGGACCGCGCGGGCCACGCCGTTCTGCCGCACCTGCGCGCGGCAGAGCGTCCAGGGACCGGCAACGAAGCCGGCCCCGACAACCACAAACAGATCGGAGAGCGCCCGTGTCCACTGTGACGTCGGACTGCCGCAACCCCGCGACCCCGCCGCTTCAGGACCTGCGCATCGGCGTACTGTGCGGCGGCAACAGCCCCGAGCGGCCCGGAAGCCTCGCTTCCGGAGCAGCCGCCGCGAAGGGTCTCGCCCAGGCCGGACTGACGGGCGAGCTCATCGACGTCGCCGAGGTGCCCGTCGACCAGTTCGCCCGCAGCATCGACGTGGCCCTCCTCGCCCTGCACGGCCTCGGCGGTGAGGACGGCAAGATGCAGGGCGCCCTCGACCTGTACGGCGTCCCCTACACCGGCTCCGGCGTCCTCGCCTCCGCCACCGGCATGGACAAGACCGCCCTCAAGACCCTCCTCGCGGCACAGCACATCGACACCCCCAGGTGGGCGGAACTGAATCCCGCCCTGTCCACCGCCGCCACCCTCGACATGATCAAGCACTCCCTCGGCTACCCGGTGTTCTACAAGCCGGTCTCCGGCGGCGGCTCGCTCGAAGCCGGCGTCGCCCACGACCAGCAGCAGATGACCGACCTCCTCGAACGCGCCAAGGTCCACCCCTACGAGCGTTACATGGCTGAGCCCCTTCTCGACGGCTCGCCGTGCACCGTCGGCCTCATCGAGATCGACGGAGCCCTCACCGCGCTGCCCGTCCTTCACGTCCGCACCGACCGCGAGTTCTACGACTACGACGCCAAGCACGACCTGACCCTGCGCACCGAGACCTGCCCCGCCGACCTGCCCGACGGCCTCACCCGGCAGATGCAGGCGACGGCCAAGCGCGTCCACCAGCTCGTCGGCGCGCACGGCGTCTCCCGCGTCGACTTCATGGTCACCCCCGGTGGCCGGGCCGCCGTGCTGGAGATCAACACGCTGCCCGGCCTGTCCGAGCACGGCAACCTCGCCACGATGGCGCGGGCGGCGGGCATCTCGTACCCCGATCTGATGGTCCACATCCTGCGTTCGGCGTTCTCCAAGCCCGCCTACCTCCCGTGAGCGGAAACTGACGCCATGACGACCACCGGGCCCGGCACCGACGTGCCCTACTACAGCCAGTACCAGTCACCACAGCTCATCCAGGAGATCGCCGCCGGCACGAGGACCGCAGCCGACGACCCCCAGTGGGCGAGAAGCGGTGCCGCCAGCCTGGAGGAGTACGCCTTCTGGGCGCCCCGCAGCTGCGGCGTCGCTTGCCTGCGGATGGCGCTCGGGTTCTGGCGTGCCGGACCGCCGCTGCCGGCCATGCCGCTCGTGAGGGAACTGGTGGACGCGAGGGCATACGAAGTGAACGACGCCGGGACGGGAACCGGGGGTCTGATCTACCGGCCGTTCGCCGACTACGCCACCAGCCGGTGGGGCCTCGGAGCACGGGTGGACAGCGACCTGACCGAGGACGTGATCCGCAAGGAGATCGCAGACGGCGCGCTCGCGATCCTGTCCGTCCACAAATCGATCCGCACCCTCGACCCGGCGCCGCCCAGCCGCGGCGGGCACCTCGTCCTCGCCGTCGCCGCCGACGAGCGCACCATCACGATCCACAACCCCTCCGGCCTGCCGAACGTGTCCCAGAAGCACCGCGTCGAGTGGGGCGTCTTCGACCGGTTCTTCGCCCGCCGCGGCGTCGTCCTGCACTCACGCTGACCACCGGCCGCCCCGGCCCGACCGGGGCGGCCACCTCACCGCCCGACACCGAGGAGAACACGCCCATGCTTCCCATGACCCTCACCGAGGCCGCCGCCGCCACCGGCGGCACCCTCCACCACGTCCCCGACGCCAACGCCCACACCGGCGCACCCCTCGCGTTCGACTCCCGCAACGTCGAGCCCGGCAGCCTGTTCGCCGCCCTGCGCGGCACCAACACCGACGGCCACGACCACGCCCATCAGGCCGTCCTCGCTGGCGCGCTCGCCGCGATCACCGAGCGGCCCATCCCCGGGACCCCGTGCATCGTCGTCGACGACGTCCTCACCGCCATGGCTGACCTGGCCCACTTCACGGCCAGCCGCTACACCGGCATCGTCCTCGCCATCACCGGGTCCGCCGGGAAGACCAGCACCAAGGACCTTCTCCTGCACATCCTGGAGAAGAAGGGCCCCACTGTCGCCAACATGCGGTCCTTCAACAATGAGATCGGGTTCCCGTCTACCGTGCTGCGCGTCGAGCCCGACACCGCGCACCTGGTGCTGGAGATGGGCGCCCGAGGCAAGGGACACATCGCGCACCTGGTCGCCATCGCACCGCCGAGCATCGCCTGCTGCCTGCCCATCGGATCCGCCCACCTCGGCGAGTTCGGCAGCCGCGAGGCCATCGCCGAAGCCAAGCGCGAAATCGTCGAGCAGCTGCCCCCCACCGGCACCGCAGTCCTGTGCGCCGACGACCCCCTCGTGGCCTCCATGGCCGAGCACACCGCCGCGACCGTCCTCACCTACGGCACCGCGCCCACCGCCGACGTCCGCGCCGACGACGTGAAACTCACCGAGGATGGCCGCCCGCACTTCACCCTCACCTGGCGCTGTTGGTCCGCGCCGGTCGAACTCGCCGTCCACGGTCGACACCACGTCACCAACGGGCTCGCCGCCGCAGCCCTCGCCCTTGCCGCCGGCGTCGACTTCGACACCGTCACCACCGCGCTCGCCGAGGCGACCATCGTCTCCGGCGGCCGCATGGAACCCCTGCACCGCCCGGACGGCACCCTGGTCATCAACGACGCCTTCAACGCCAGCCCCGAGTCCGTGATCGCCGCGCTGCGCTCCCTCGACAGCATGGCCGGCGGACGCCCCCGCTACGCGGTCCTCGGCGAGATGAAGGAACTCGGCGACTCCGCAGCAGAACTCC
Organism: Kitasatospora sp. NPDC057223; assembly: GCF_042669755.1. Taxonomy (NCBI): domain Bacteria; kingdom Bacillati; phylum Actinomycetota; class Actinomycetes; order Kitasatosporales; family Streptomycetaceae; genus Kitasatospora; species Kitasatospora sp. NPDC057223. The sequence continues at coordinate 23,071 of NZ_JBHUWW010000019.1, forward strand.
ACGAGTCCGTCGGCTGGGAAGCCGCCAAGAACGGCATCACCCATCTGGTCACCGTCGGCGGCGACAACGCCCAGCTCCTCGGCCTGACCGCCGGAAAGGCGGGCGTCGCCCACACCGCGCACGCCACCGACCGCGACAGCGCACTCCAGCTCATCGCGGACCTCCTTCACCAGGGCGACGGGCCCGCTGTCGTCCTGGTCAAGGGCGCCAACAGCCTCGGCCTCGAACACCTCGCCCGTGCGCTCGCCAACCCGTCTCTCGCCACCGCCTGAACAGGCCCGAGCCTCCACCGAGAAAGGAGGGTCGCACGCCATGACCGTCACGACGACCAGCACCGTCGGCGACACCCTGCCCGTCCTCCAGACCGCCTGCCAGCACACCGACTTCCCGTCCCAGGGCGCCCAGCTGATCCGCGCGATGGACAACGCCATGTGGCGCCTGCCCGGTACCGGCGTCGTCGCCCGCGTCCACGGCCCCGGAACCGCACTCGTGGCCCGCAACGAAGTCCGAGGCGCCTACTGGCTGTACGCCAACCACATCCCCGTCGCCCTGCCCCGGCACTCCGAGCCGATCATCGTCGACGGCAGGCCCGTCACCTTCTGGACCGACCTCGGCGCTGGAGGCCCCACTACCCCTGGCGAGATCGCGCGCATCCTCCGCGACCTCCACAACCTTCCGGTCCCGACCCCCGACCACCTTCCGCTGCCCACCTACAACCCGTTCCTGCTGTTCCCCGCGCAGATCGAGGCCGCCCAGACCACCCACGACGCCAAGGACTGGTTGCGCGCCTATACCGCCGACCTGCGGGAGAACTGGCTCGCCCTGGACTGGCCCACCGCCACCTGCGTGATCCACGGCGACTCCGGGCCGGGCAACACCATGGTCACCCCCAACGGGCCGCACCTCATCGACCTCGAACGACTGTCCATCGGACACCGCGAATGGGACCAGGCCACCGCCGCCTGGCAGACCGACACCTTCGGAGCCCCCACCGACGCCTACGCAGCGTTCCGGCAGGTCTACCGCTCGGACGTCACGCAGTGGGCCCACGGCTACCGGATGATCCGCGACGTCCGCTCGCTGTCCGCGTGCCTGTTCTCCCTGCGCCACGCCGACAAGAGCACAGCAGCCCGCGCCGAAGCGGATCACCGCCTCGCGTGCATCCAGGGCCTCGCCGGGGACCGCCCCTGGCAGTGGGCACGACCCCGACCCACCAGCTGACACCCAGCATCCGGCGGGCCGGCGCAGCCCGGCCCGCCCAGCATTACTGAGGAGAACAACGCCCATGCCCGCTCCACCCGCTGCCCCCGGCTGCGACCGCGACCAGTCGATGAGGGTGGACACCACGACGCACCGGCCGACCGGCATGCGTTCCAACGCCCGGGCAGGCGTCCTGGAGCGCCTGCTCGTCACCGACCCGCGCGCGGCAACCCCCGACGGCACCGCCCGCATCACCTACCGCAGCGCGGACCTCGAACGTATCTGGACGAGCGCAGCCCGTCTGCGGCCCGTGCTCGTGTGGACGGGCACCTTCACCCCCGCCGAGCGGCTGCCCCTGCTGTTCGCCGCACTCTCTGCGGCGAGCAGCACCCTGGCACCCGACCAGCGACCTGTCCTCCTCCTGTGCGGCGACCAACCGCGCAACGGACCCACCGCCGCGCACCCCCTTGCTCTCGCGCACACCTACAACATCGCGGACTCGGTCTTCGTCGCGGGACACCGCCCCCGCAGCCAACTGCCGACCGTGTACCGAGCATCGGATGCCTACATCACCACCGCCGCGTCCGACACCAGCGCGACACTCTGGGAAGCGATGGTCAACGGCTGCCCACCGATCGCCGTGACCGGCACCGCCGCCAAGCACGCCATCCTCAACGGAGGCTGGGACGCCAACGGCTGGACCGCCGACCCCGAACCCGTGTACCTGGCCGCCGCCATCGCCCAGGCCTGCATCGCGCCTGCCGAACGCGCCCGCCGCGGCGCTGCCGCAGCCGCCTGGATCCACCGTCAATAACCCTAACCCCGCCAGCACGGCGCAGCCGTCCGGGCGCGCCGACGGCACCACCATGCCCCGACTACGACCGAAGGCCCCACCATGCCCCGTCCTCCGCAACTCACGCTCAGCCCGCTGATATCCGACCGCCCGGCGCCGCTGTGCGACCCGGGGGTCTACACCCCCACCACGCCCGGCACCACTTTCCGTGTGGTGACGCTCGCTTCGCTCAACCAGGTGCCGGCGAAGCGCCTGCCGCGCCGTCGCCGACTTCCGCCGTTCGCCAGAGTCGCGGCCCCGACCGGCCCCCTGTTCCAGGCCGCCGACGCCCGCTCGGCCGACTCCGGTTCTGGCGTGGCCAAGTGGTTCGAAGGCGCAGGCGCTGCCCGTTCCGAGACGGCCGGACAGAAGCGAAGGGGCGGGGGATGAGCGCCGTAATCCCGGCCACGCTGGGAGTGGAGCTGCCCACCCGGATGGTCATCCCCGGGATCATGGCGCTCTCCCGGGCAGAGCGACCGGAGCTGCCCTTCCCCAACGACGGGAACCCGTGGGTCACCGGCCGGTGCTGGCTGTACTGCGGACGCGACGAGGTCTCGGTGATGTGGATCGGCCCGGTGACCGTAGCCGCCGCCTCCGCCCCGATGTTCGCGTGCGCAGAATGCATCGCCCGCCTGAACAGTCTCGTCTGGGAACACCTGCTGTGGAAGGACACCGGAGAAGCCACCGTCCACCCGACCCTTCCCGCCGCACTCCCTGTCTCCCTGCTCGCCGATCTCGCCCCGACCAGACCCGACAGCAGCCCCGCCGTGCCGCGCTGCATCTCCGAAGTCAGCACCGGGCGACGCCACCGGCGCCCGAAGGTCAGCACCGTGCTGCTGAGGGGCGCCGTTGGCACACTGTCGCGGCTGCGGCACCGGAGCGGCCCGTGACCGAACTCGCCATGGTGGCGGAGCTGGCACCGAAGGGCTTCCACGGCTGCTCCTGGACCCTCCTGGGAGTGCCGGAAGCAGCCGGCCAGGCGCGGCTTCTGGTCACGCAGACCCTCAACAGCTGGATCATGCCCGCCCCCGCGGCAGATGCGGAGTTACTGGTCTCGGAGCTGGTCACCAACGTCGTCCGGCACACCGGCTGCCGGTACGTCGGACTGTCGGTGCTCCACCAGGCCAGCGGATCGCTGAGGATCGAGGTACGGGACTCCTCCGCCAGCCTGCCGTGCCTCCTGTCCTCGGTGCCACTCGCTGACAGCGGACGCGGCCTGCTGCTGGTCGGCACCCTCGGGCGGACCTGGGGAGTCACAGCCGCCCCACTCGGAAAGATCGTCTGGGTGGAACTGTCGGCCACGCTCCCCGCGCGCACGCGGTGCCGCCGCTGCCCCCCACCCGATCCGCCCCCGCCACTCACTCCACCGGACCGTGGGCCGTTCCCCGGCACCTACCCGAGGATCACGGCGCCGAAGGCAGGTGGCCCTGCCGCCCTGCCTATCACCGGCCAGCCGGAGGACGACACGGCCACCTGACACCAACTGCCCCAAGGGCAAGACCGCCTGTCCACCAACTCGCCGACCAAGAAACGGGGTTGATCACATCGAGTGAGCCGCCCCGGGACACGCCCGGCGGGCGGACCGACCGCTGCCAGGATCAGCGGCGCACCACGAACCAAGCCCTTCCGGACACCCGCACCGGGGCCAGTCCGCTACCCCCGCACACCCCGCGCCGGGTCACGGCATAACCGCGCTGCGGCGTCGGCCGGGCTGTCCACGTGCATCACCACGATGTCCGACTAGCCAGGGAGCACCGATGGTTGAGCAGCAACAACAGGAGCGAAAGTCCTCCGACGAACAGCAGGCCGACGGCGCGGAGGAGGCCCGCTGGTCGTACCGCACCGACCGGGTCGTGGAGGCCACCGCCAACCTCTCCGCATGGACGATGATGCGGCGCCTCCCGCAGCTGGTGCGCCGCACCTTCAAGCTGACGTGGCGGGTGGACCGGCGGGCCACCGGCGCCCTACTCGCTGGGCAGCTGATCTCCGGCGTGCTGGCGGCCCTGGCCCTGGGAGCGACCACCGGCGCCATCAGCGCCGTCATCTCCCCGGCAGGCGGCCCGGTCGCCGACCAGCTCCGCGACGGGGCGTGGCCGGTGACGGTCCTGGCGCTCGCCGCGGCGGGCCGGGCGCTGCTCGCCACCGTCAGCGTCGCGATCTCCGAGCGGCTCTCGCCCCGCATCGCCCGCGAAGCGGAGCTGGAACTGCTTGCCGTGTCCGTGGCCGCCGAGCTGGAGGCATACGACCAGGTCGGCTACGCCGAGCGGTGGGACGCCGCCGACCGCGGCGCCGACTCCTCGCAAGAACTTCTCGGTGTGGCGCAGGAGATCATCGCCTCCGTTGTCACCCTCATCGCGGCCGCCGGCGTCCTCGCAGCCCTGCACCCCGCCCTCGTGCCGTTCCTGATCCTGGCGTCCATTCCGCAGGGGGTGGTCGCGGCCCGCTCCGCCCGCATCCGCTACCTGATGGCGGTCGAGAGCATGGACGACCGCCGCCTGCTCGGCATGCTGCGCTACTGCCTCTGCCACGACGACAACGCCGACCAGATCCGCTCCGACACCATGGCGGACTTCCTCACCGCCAAGTACCGCAGGGCCGGTGCACGCCTGGACGCCGCCACCGACCGCGCCGCCCACCGCGCCGCCCGCATCTCCTTCCTCGGCTCCCTCGCCACCGGAGCTGCCTCCGTCCTGGTCTGGGGCACACTCATCACCCTCCTCGCCACCGGCCACGTCGGCGTCGCCGCCGCCGGCACCGCCGTCTTCGCGCTGCGCACCGCAGGGTCCGGACTGCAAGGGATCGTCGGCGGAGGCACCCGCCTCTACCGGCTCGGCCTCTACCTGCGGGACTTCGACGACTTCGTGGCCGAGGCAGGCGGCCACGCCATGCGCCGGGGCACAGCCAAGCCCGACGCCCCGCGCCGGGTCGAGGCCCGCAAGATCGCCTACACCTACCCGGGGGCCGACCGCCCGACTCTGGATGGGCTGGACCTGACGATCCGGCAAGGCGAGATCGTCGCCCTGATCGGCGAGAACGGCTCAGGTAAGAGCACCCTGCTGCGCCTGCTGTCCGGTCTGACGCTCCCGACCGCCGGAGTGGTCTGCTGGGACGACGTACCGACCCAGGAGATGGACCCCCACGCACTGTGGGAGCGGGTCGCCCTCGTGCCTCAGCAGTTCTCCCGCTGGCCCCTCACCCTCGGCGAGAACATCCACCTCGGACACGACGATGGCGGCCAGGACCTCGTGCAGCGCGCCGCCGCGCTGGCCGGCGCCGACGAAGTCGCCACCACCCTGCGCTCCGGCTTCAACACCCTGCTCGCCCGTGCGTTCTGGGGAGGGGAGTGGCTGTCCGGCGGACAGTTCCAGCGCATCGCCGTCGCCCGCGCCTTCTACCGCTCCCTCCGGGCCCCGGGCCTGCTCGTCCTGGACGAACCCACGAGTGACCTCGACCCGCGTGCCGAGCACCGCATCTTCCACAACCTGCGCACCCTCGCGGCCGGGCGCGCCACCATCCTCGTCACCCACAACCTCGACAACGCGGTCCTCGCGGACCGCATCGTCGTGATGCGCGGCGGAAGGATCGCCGAAGAGGGCACCTTCGCCGAACTTGCCGCCGGCAGCGGCCTGTTCAGGGAACTCCTCGACCTCAAACGCGACCGCGAGCGCAAGGTGCCAGGGCAGCGCACCCAGTAGCCCCACGTGCCGAGACGCCGTCGGCCCCCACGGGGCCGTGGCAGGCAGTCAGGACGACGCCCCGCACTACAAGATCGTGTTACGAGCTCTAAGAAACGCCTAGTGGACGTTGGCGCGGATCTCCCACCGGATTGCAGGCGGCGGAACCAGTGCAGAAGCGCGAAGTCCGCCTCAACGAACGAGCGGTTGGCATCGCACCTGAACGACCTGGTCATAGGACGGCTGACTGACAGGCACTGGAGCGGCTAGGTACGAGGGTGGCATTTGTGGTCATGACGAACTCCATGGTGCCCGGCTATCGTTCTTAATACTGCCGCCAGGTGGGGGAGTTGAGGAATGAGTCAAGGGAGCGGGGGGACTGTGTCGGACGGGGGAGTCGAGGGCGGGGAGCAGCCGCGACGAACGGAAGCGGGGTCTGGCCATCCGCCGAGGTGGGCGTGGTGGGTGATCGGCATCGTTGTTCCGCTGTTGGGGACGGCTGGCACCGTATGGGTGACCTCGGAGAAGCCGGCGAGGCAGCCGTCCGTGCAATCGCCGATTGTTGCCTCGGTCTTTTCGACGAGTCCGTCATCGGCCTCTGCAGAGCCAGCTGCTTCTGCGTCGCGGACGTCCACGGCCTCGCCGTCCGCGACGCTGGTGACTTCGGGGGAGTCGAGTCCCTCCGTGCCCGCGGTGAGCGGAGCCGGCCCGGAGAAAGTCCTTCTCAACACCCTCAGCGCGATCGGAGGTTCGTCATTCCGTGCCTCCTACACCACTATGAGGGGCAAGGAGTACGCCGATTCGCTGGTGTCCACGCGGGAGTGTCCGCCTCGGGGGTCGGTTGACTACAACCTCGGCACCGTCTGGAGCGAGTTCACTTTCACGGCGGGAATGGACGACAACTCATCGGACACTTCCGGCTCGCTGACGATCACTGTGGACGGCGAGACGCTCTGGACCGGATCGGTTGAAGTGGGGAAGCCGAGGGATCTGAAGTTCACAGTCAAGGACAAGTTGCGTCTCACGATCTCGTACACCTACGAAGGGAGTTGCCAGGGCACCAAGTCATGGGTGTCTCTCGGGAACCCCACGCTCACGAAGTAGGTGCCGCTCCGACGTCACTGAGCCGAAGAACAAGTACGAACTGTGGTCGTGGGAGAGCACCAAGATGACAGGCTCGACCGTCATCAGGGTGCTCGTCGGCTGGTGACTGCACGCCAGTGGGGAGGGTGCTCAGGGCTCCGACTACTGTCCCCGTAGAAAACTGTCCGAAATGGCTGTTTTCAGGTCGCCTTCCTGCCGGCTCCGCCGCGCCGCTGTGAGACGCCGGAGCTTCAGTTGGTGCTGCGCTCATCCGCTCGACCCTGGAGCATCAAGCCGGAGCCGAGCGGGAGCTGAGGAAGTGATTATGAGCGGCGTGGTGGACTGGTGCCGATTTTGACGGTGGCGTCTCCGGTCGGCAGAAAGGTCGCCCCGGTGACGTCCCCCTCGGCAATGCTGCCCTCGCTGACGATAGGGGGCAGTACTGCTCGACCTGGAGAGGATGGCGATCTGCCATCCAGGGTTCGATCAGGCGATCCCGGCGTGGGCCTGCGATACGTTCGGCCTGAACCGCGCGGACTACGAGGAATTCGCCGCGGGATACGGCTACGGCATCACCACCGTTGACGGTGGGCAGTTCCAGGTGATGGTGCCGATCATCGGCGTCAGCTCGTTCCTTTCCTGCGCGGAGTTGTCCGAGACCAGGCCTGACGTGCGAGCACAGGCCGACTTCCGGTTGGAGACGCAGGCCGCTCCCGTGGGGCTGGGTGCCCAGCACCGCATCACAGCATGTGCGGGTCGTCGCTCCGGGGCTCGCGGCCGGTGGCGGAGGCGGTTCGGAGGGGACGGCTGGGGGTGCCGTTACTGTCCCCATAGGTAACTGTCCCAAAGTGGGGTTTCGGACAGTTATCCACAGGCTGTGGATTGAGGGGCTGGTGCGCGTGCCCGGCGCTGCTGCACGGCTGCGGTCCGGCCGGTGTCGGTCGCGGTTCTTAGGCTCGGATCATGACCTCCCCACTCCCTTCCCCCGGCACCCCCACGTCCGAATCCGGCGTCATTGCCATCATTGAGCGGGCGCTACTGTCCGACGAGACGGTGCGGATCAGTGCGCCCGGCCCGCAGGTGTTTGATCCCGAAACCGGCCAGTATGTTCCCGGGCCGCCCACGGTGCAGTACGAAGGCCCGGGCGCGCACCGGGCTGCCGGCGGTCCTGGCCTGGTGCTGCGCCTGGAAGGGCAGCCGTACAAGGATGACGGTGACGGCCGGTACCTCGCGTTCACGCCGCTGTCGGCGCCGGTTGCCCCGGAGGGCGCGGAGGTGACGATCGTGGCCAGCCGCGACAGTGCGGCCGTCGGCCGGGTCTTCACGGTCCTCGATCCGGGGGAGAGCGGTACTCACTCGGTGCTCCGCACGACGTGGATGCGGATCAGCAAGACGGGAGGCGCGGCGTGACCACCATCCCCGAGCAGCCTGCGGACCTTGAAGCCGTCCGGCAGGTTCTGGAGGCGAACGTGATGGTCGACCAGGTGCGGCTCGCCCGTCCGACCGGCACGCCCGTACTTGACCCTGACACTGGCCTGGTCGGCCCGACACCCACCAGTACCGTGTGGGAGGGGAGCGGCGCGGTGTTGTCCGCGCATGGCCTCGCCGCTGTGGAACATCTCGTCGGGGGCCGCTGGCTGGAGGACACCGCGTCCTGGTACGGGCTCGTCACCCCGCTCTCCGCGCCGCTCCCGCAGCGCGGCGACCTCGTGACCATCGCCGCCGCGAAGTCCCCGACCGCCGGCACCGTCGGCAGGACCTGGCAGGCCCTCGACCCGGGCGAGGCCAGCACAGTGGCCGTCGCCCGGATCACCCGACTCGACGAAGTGGTAACCCCGTAGGGGTGCTGCTGGTGAACCGGGGCCTTCCGAACGCCGGAGCCCGTCGCCGCAATTCAGGGGATTTTCTGCGTGCGCTGGGAAGTCGATGCAAAAAGACGAATGCGTATCGCTGCTGGTTGGGGTCTTGTCGCTTTAGTATCAATAGGATTCTTGTCGATCTCACTATCCTCTCTTTTGGTCTAACCGCCGTCGGGTCGCTAGGCCAAAAGAGAGCTGGATTAGGCGCTATTGTTAGTGCCAAAGGGGAGAAAACGACAAGGGAAAGTGGTAGCCTTCTATCTGTCCCGCAAGGGGCAAGGTCCGCGCACATGAGAGGGGCACTCGGCCGCTGGCGATGAGCCTACGGCGGCCGGGTGCCCGACGGGTGTGGATCGGAGCCCGGGCGCTGTAACGCCCGGGCTCTCTCGGTGGCTGGCAGCTAGTTGCTGAGCGCGCGGATACAGGCCTGCGCAACCTCAACGACCTGCCCGAGGCAGACGATGGTCGTCAGAGCCTCGGCCGTTCGCTTAAGCCATGTCCACACCGGCGGACTCTCATTCGAATCGTCGCCGGTGTCCAAACCCTTCACCTCCTCCCTGTGCAGAGAAGGTTGCGGCCCGAGGTGATCAAGCTGCGCGCTGAGGCTATCAGAAATAATGGCACTGGCGGGTGTTCGCGAGCGCCTGGCCCCAGCTTTCTGAAGCTTGTTGTGGGGATCGACTTCACCAAATCGCAGTTCAATACATAGAGTGTTTCTGGGTCAATAGGTGGGGGGATGAAGGGGCCCCCACAACTACCCGACAGCTCTGGACCCTCTGCACTCCTCGTGGGGATCGCCTTCACCTGATCGCACCTGACTGCATAGGGCGGTGTTCGGACCGCCCTGGGGAGCGTGGAACGGCCGCCCCGCATCCGGACGGTCCCTTCGCGTCACCCTGCCTTTCGGCGCGAAGTGTCCGTCACGGCTCCTACGCTCGGGATCATGACCCCCACCCCCATACCTCCCGAGCTTCAGCGCGTCCGCATCCAGGCGAGCGGCCCGACCGCCGTCCTGGAGCTCAATGGCCGCGACGTCTCCGACCAGGTCCGCGAGTACCAGCTGCGGCATGCCGCCGGACAGCCCCCCGAGGTGCTGCTGCTGCTCAAGCCCACCGCTGGCGCCGACTGGGACGGTGCGGCGCGCGTCCTGGTCGGCGAGGATCCGGACCCGGGCCCGGCCGCCGCGCAGTTCCTGGCCGCGCTCGACGGTGGCGAGGTCGAACGGGCTGTCCTGGCCCGGCACGACCTCCTCGACGGCGGCCCGCACGAGTTCACCCGGGCTCTGCTCACCCAGCTCGCCGAGTGGGCGTTGGGCAAGCGGCAGCCCGCCGACTCGGTCGAGGTGACGGGCTGATGCCGTCGGTGAGCAGCAACGCCGCCGTGCTCGCCGCCCGCCTCGAAGCGCAGGCTGAGGCGCTGCTCCCCGCCGCCACCGCAGTGGTGACCCACCACGCGATGCTGCTGGAGACCGCGATCAAGGCCGCCGCGTCCGGCCGGCCCGGCCCGAACGCCCCGACGGGCGACTACCGCAGGTCGTGGACCACAGAGGTGCGGGTCACCGGTAGCGGGGTCGAAGCGACCGTCGGCACCAACAAGCCGCAAGCCGCGCGGCTGGAGTACGGCTTCACCGGGGCGGACTCCCTCGGCCGGATCTACCACCAGCCGCCGCTGCCGCACGTCGGCCCGTCCGTGGACCGGCTCGCACCGGGCTTCACCGCGGCGCTCGGCCAACTCGCGGAGAGGATCGTGCGGTGAGCCAGCTGGCCGACGACGTGCACCAAGCGGTCGCCGATGTGCTGCGCGCCCACGGCGCCGGGCTGCTGTCCAGGGCAGTGCTGGTGTTGGAGGTCGTGGACGTGGAGAGCGGAGAGCTTGGCCTGTACGTGGAGGCGTCGCCGACGGACATGCCGATGTGGGACCGGGCCGGGCTGCTCCGCTATGCCGACCTGGACCTGGCGGGTCAGATCACCGCGTGCCGGATCGACGATGCCGCCCGGAACACCGAAGACGAGGAGGACGAGTAGTGACGGTTCAGGGAAGGGTCGTGTCGCTGGCGGTGCAGGCCGCGCTCAGCGGGGCGACGGGACGAAGCTGCGGCTACGGGGCCGCGCCGGCTGTGGCTGACAAGCCGACGGGCAACACGGTGCCCTACACCGTGCTGTACCCGCTCGGTGGCACCAGCAGCGGGCCGCCGTTCGGCGACAGCCAGGCGGATGGCCGGATGGTGTACCAGATCAGCTCCATCGGGACGACCGCCGAGCAGGCCGAGTGGATGGCCGACAAGGTGCGGATCGCGGTGTTCGCGAAGACCACGAGGGGCGACTTCGCGACGGCGATCGTCGCTGCCGGGCACACCGTGATCGGCCGGGAGATCGACAAGGAGGACGGACCCACTGTCTCGAACGGCGTATACAGTTACATCTCGCGGGTCGTGCTGCACGTGACGACACCTGACAGCTGACCGCACCGCCGACCCTTCGGGGTTGCGCAGACTCACCGTGGAGACCCAGCACGGACGCCCGGCCGCCGGCACGGGCTGACTCCCCGACCACCCCCTCTCGTGGGTGGCCGTCAGGGGAGGTCGGGTCTCCGGCGGCTTCCCCGCTCCCGGGTACCTGGTGCTCCCCGGAAATGAGAGTCGCGTGGCTTCCACGCAGCAGCGGTTCATGCGCCGCGGCATCACGAAGATCCTCTTCCTCAAGACGATCGCCGCCGCCACCAACATCCCGACGCGGGTCGAGCTGACCGCCCCGGGGGCGACGGATCTGTCGAAGCCGGTCTCGGACATCGAGGGATGGAGCCTCGAAAACTCCCCGATCGAGACGCCGGACCTGGGCAGCCAGTTCGCCACGAGCATCCCGGGTGAGGACAAGGCCGCGTCCTCCAGCCTGACGTTCTACGAGGACCTGGCGGCCGACACCGTCGAGACCCTGCTGTCGAAGGGCACGGCCGGCTACATCTGCATTCTCCGCAAGGGCGACATCCCGCAGTCCAAGTCCCTCGACATCTTCCCGGTTCGTGTCGGCAGCCGCGCTCCGTCGTATTCGACCGGCACCGAACCCGCGAAGTTCAAGGTCAGCTTCTCCATCAGCGACCTGCCGACCCTGGACGCGCCGGTTCCGGCCGCCGCAGCAGGCTGAGGGGCGGGCGATGACTACCAGCATCATCGAGCCGCCGGCGGCAGCGGTCGCGGTAGACGCGCACTGGCGAGCCAAGATGGCACGGCTCAAGAGCCGTCGACTGCCGGAGCGGACCGTGCAGATCTGCGACGACGACACGGCGAAGCTCGCCGTCACCGACGCGCAGCTGAAGCTCGCCAAGGCCCTCGCCGAGGCCCGAACCGCCGCCGACGCCAAAGGTGTTGAGAGCGGCCAGACCGGCGCATACGTGGAGGCCCACCCGCAGGTCGTCATCGCCCGCTCGTTCCTCGCCACCGCCGAGCAGAACCTTGCGGACGCCACGGTCCGGCTGACGTTCCGGGCACTGCCCCGGCCCGCTTGGGAGGCGCTGCTGCGCGAGCACACCCCGACCGAGGAGCAGGCCGACAAGGGCATGGACTACGACGTCGAGTCCTTCCCGGCCGCGCTGATCGCCGCCAGCCACGTCGAGCGGGACGAGAGCGGCGCCGAGGTCGAGGGCATGACAGCCGCCGACGCGCAGACCCTGCTGGACGAGTGGTCCGACGCGGACGCCAAGGTGCTGTTCACCGGCGCGATGCTCGTCAACCAGCACACCAGGGCCGACCTGGGAAAAGGCTGAGGTCCGAGCCGGCCTTCCGGGCGGAGATGGAGCTGTGCGAGACGTACCGCATCCCGCACTCGCAGCTGATGGGAGCTGCGGCCGGCCGGTGGACGGCGCTGGACCGTGAGAAGGCCGTGGCGTGGGCCTCGTACCAGCGGGATGTGTGCCCGGGGTGCGGCACCCGCCCGCAGGAATGGGACCCGGACAGGGGCGGTGACCGGCACGCGTACGTCACACAGACGCACCGTTGTTCGGGCTGCGAGCTGATCGAGATGGAGCAGGAACAGGTCCCGGACGGGGCCGAAGGGCGCGGGGTGCGGATCGGGCTGCAGGCGCAGCCCAGATAAGGAGTAGCCCGGTGGCGGGCGCCTACACCCTGTACGTCCAGCTCCAGGCGGGGCTGGCCGGTCTGACGACTGGACTTCGCGGCGGCGCGCAGCAACTACGCGCCTTCGACGGCCAGTTGTCGTCAACTCGTGCGGAGCTGGAGCGGGTGGAGGCGGCCGCGGTGCGGCTCGGCCGCGCCCAGCTGGCAGCGGCCGAGCAGGTCACCGCCTCCCAGCAGGCGGTTCGCGCGGCGGTGGAGCGGTCCGCCGCCGCGCAGCAGGCCCAGGCCGCTACGGCGGAGCGGGCGGGCCGGGCGCAGGTCGTCGCCGCGCAGTCCGCCGCCCGGGCGCAGGCCGAGCAGACGGCCGCGATCGAGGCGACGACCCGCGCGGCGCGGGCGCAGGAAGTCGCGCAGACGATGGCCGCCCGGGCGCAGGCCACCACCGGCGCCGGGGCGGTCGCCGCGCAGCGCACCGCTGCCGCTGCGGCGGAGTCCGCCACTCGGGCCGGTGAGGCCCAGGTCGTGCAGGCCGCGCGTGCCGCCGCCGCGCAGGAAGCCGCAGGGCGGGCCGCCGCTCTGGCGGAACGCACCAGTGCCGGGGCCGCGCAGGCAGCGGCGACAGCGAGTGCGGCCCGCGCCTCGCTGGCGACCACGGAGGAGCAGGCCGCCCGTCGTGCCGGCGCAGCGGCGATCGAACTCGGCCGGGCCCAGACCGAGGCCGCCGCCGCCGCGCAGGCCGCGACCGCCGCACGCGTGTCCGGTCTGGTCAAGGGCGGTGTGCTCCTGGGTGCGATCCTCGCTGCCGGTCTCGCCGGGGCGATCTCCCTTGAGCGGGAGATGGCCAACGTCCTGACGATCTCCCAGGAGATCAACGGGAAGAACGTCGCCGCGTTCACCAACGAGATCGTCCGACTGTCGACCGAACTGCCTCAGACGGCAGGCCAGTTGGCGCAGGGTCTGTATCAGGTCGTGTCGACGGGGTTCGACGGCGCGCAGGCCATGGAGATTCTGGAGGTGTCCGCGAAGGGCGCTTCCGCCGGCCTGACGACCACCGAGACCGCCGCGACGGCGCTGCTCGGTGTCCTGAAGGCGTACGGCATGCCTGCCAGCAAGGCGGCCGACGTCATGGACATTATGTTCCAAACCGTCAATAAGGGTGTCATTTCGTTCGAGGAGCTGGCGCAGCAGCTCGGCGACGTTGTCCCGATGGCTGCTGCTGCGGGCGTCAAGTTCGAGGACTTGTCGGCCGCGCTTGCGGCGATCACCCTGTCCGGCATTCCCGCAGCCGAGTCCGCCACCAGTCTCAACATGCTCATGACCCGGTTGATGAAGCCGACGAAGGACCTCGCTGGACTCATCCACGACCTCGGATACGAGTCCGCGTCCAGCGCAGTCCAGCAGGACGGCCTGTTCGTCGTCATGGGCAAGATCAACGAGGCGACGCACGGCCAGGCGGAAGCAACGGTCAACCTGTTCAAGGACATCCGCGCAACCAGGGCCGCTCTGTCTCTGGCCGCTGCGGACGGCAAGAACTACGCCGACACCTACCAGGCCATCACCTCGGCGGTGGAGCGCGCCGACGCCACTCAGAAGGCGTACGCGATCCAGATGAACACGGTGGGCGGCCAGTTCGACCTGTTCAAGAACCGCGCCGCCGCCGCAGGCATGGACGTGGCGCGCATCCTGCTGCCCGTCCTCCAGGAACTCGCGAACGACGCGAGCGTGGTCGCCAACGCCTTCAACGACCTCCCGCCCGGCGTGAAGTCGAGCATCGGCGTGCTCGTCGCCCTCGGTGCGGTCGCCCTCGTCACCCGCGCCGGCATTGCCCAACTCTCCTCCCAGCTGATCGCGTTCCGTTCCGCCGTCGCGGAAGCACAGGCCGGCGGGGCCGTGCTGCCCGCGCTGCTGCGCGGCACCAGCCTCGCCGTGTCCGGCCTGACGGGCATCCTCGCCATCGGCGTGATCGGCTACGCCGCGTACTCCGCCAGCAAGCAGAAGGCGAAGGCCGTCACCGACGACCTCACCGCGGCGCTGCGCGCCGAGCGTGAGCAGCACGACGTCGGCGCGGGGATGCGGGCCCTCGCCGAATCGCTGTCCAACAGCGACGACATGAAGAAGCTGAAGGCCGCCGGCCTGGAGATGACCGAGGTCATCGACGGCCTGATGGACGGCGGCGAAAAGCTCGCCAAGCTCAACGAGAAGCTGGACCTGGGCAAGGCCGCCTCGTGGGACCCGGACCTAATGGCCTACAACACGGACTTCGACAAGGCGAAGCAGATCCTGTCCCAGCGCCGCAAGACGTGGGACGACGCGATCAAGGCCGACGCGGAAAACGCCGCAACGATGGACATCGTCACCGCGAAGGTCAAGGGCTCGGTACAGGCCAACATCGCCGCGTGGACGCCGGACTTGACGCTGCCGACCGACAAGAACGGCAACCCGAAGTACTCGGACGAGATGAAAGCCCTGGGCAAGGCCATGGCGGACATCGTCCAGCCCGCCGAGGCGTGGAAGGCCGCACAGGACAACATCGCCGCGTCCAGCCGCGCCGGCGCCGCCCAGATCGACGTCTCCAAGCTGTCCATCAGCGGGTACATCGACAAGCTCACCGAACAGGGCAAGGCCGCCCGCCAGTTCCAGACCGACCTGGACGACCTCACCGCGCGCGGCTACGCCCCGCTGGCCGACCACTTCGCCAAGCTCGGCGACGCCTCCGCCAGCATGGCCCACGACCTCGTGGCCAACCTCAAGGCCGGGAAGAAGGGCGCCGCCGACCAGCTCACCGACCTCACGAAGGTGACCAAGGCCGGACTGGACGACTACATGGGCGAGCTGCGCCGCCAGTTGGACGCGCAGCGCAACTTCCAGCACAACCTGTCCGAGCTCGCGGTGTCGGGGCACACCGAGCTGGTCGACCACTTCGCGCAGCTCGGCGTCAGCTCCGCCGGGATGCTCGACGAACTCGTGAAGCGGATCAAGGCCGGGAACACCCAGGTCGCGGACGAGCTGACCACTGTCATCGAGGAGGGCACCAGCCGCTCCACCTACGCGTACCGGGTCGGCCTGGAACAGGTCCCGCTGATCGCCGCGAAATACGGGGCCGACACGGCCCGCGCGTGGGCGACCGCCGCCGAGACCGACGACGTTGGGTCGTTCGGCCGGATCATGCAGCAGATGGCGATCACCGACATGTCCACCGCGGTGACCGCTGCCAGCGACACCGCGCGCCGTGACCTCGGCAACGGCCTGGACCTGATCAACCAGCTGGCGACCGAGCGCGGCCTGGACGCCGCGAACGCCCTCGCGCAGGCCCTCCTCGCCGGCGACGTCGACAAGGCGATGACGCAGCTCAAGGCCCTGTGGGGCGCGTCCCCGCCCATGGACCCGCCGGACCTGAACAACATCGTCGAAGCGTTCAAGCAGGCCGGTCTCACGTCGAAGGACCAGTGGACGGCCATGCTGACGTTGATCGCCCAGGTCTCCCAGACCAAGGGCTCCGAAGCGGCAGCGGCCCTGACCAGGGCCCTCATGTCCGGCGACATGAAGGCCGTCGAGGCGCAGCTGAACGAGATCGGCGCGTCGGTGAAGAACATTCCCGGCCAGAAGACGATCACCGTGAACGTCAACGCCCCGAACCGGATCGACATCCCGGTGGTGCTGACCCCTCAGGGCGCCGCGAACTACAACGGCGGCGCGTGGGACTCCCCGTTTGCCGCCAAGAAAGCCAACGGCGGCATCGTCGAGTTCTACGCCAACGGGGGCCTCCGGGCGCCGCGCGGCCCGGAGAACCACATCGCCGAGATCGTCCCCGCCGGCACCTGGCGGGTCATGGCGGAGCCGGAGACGCTGGGCGAGTCCTACATCCCCCTCGCCCCGTCCAAGCGCGCCCGCTCCAAGACGATCCTGGAGGAGACGGCCCGCCGCTTCGGCGGCACCGTCCTGTACGGCAACACCGGCAAGCACTTCGCCGACGGCGGGATCGTCTCCGCCCGGCCAGCACCACCGACCAGGCCCGCCACGGTGAAGCTGGTGCCCGCCCGGACGGCCGCCACGACCGTGGTCGTCCGCGACAGCGGCCAGGCACCGCTGGTCGGCTCGATGTCGATCACCGTCACCGGCGCGAGCGTGACCGGCGAGCAGGTCGCCGACGCCGTGATGAGCCGCCTGCGGCGCATCCAGCGCGGAGGTCGGGTCTGATGGCCACCACCCTGACCTCCCTCGCGGACTGGCAGATCGACGTCGCCGGAATCCTGATCGGGCACGGCACCAACGTGCTGATCGAGGACATCGAAGGCATCGGCACCCCCGACAAGCGGACCGGCGACCGGCCGATCCCCGCAGAGGACGGCTCCTACCCCGGCCGCGACACCCTGTCCCCGCGCGCCCTGCGCATCGACGCCGGCATCCGCACACCCGGCAACCCGGGCGCCGCCTTCGACCAGCTCGCCCTGCTGGAGAACGCCGCCGACACGGACGTGCGGCTCACCCCCGGCGCCACCGATGCGCTGCGCATCCGCAGGCCCGGCCAGGCGACCCGCTGCCAGTACGGGCGGCTCATCGGTGTCGAGGCGACCACTCTCGCCCGAGCCGCGTTCGGGTGGATCCCCATTCGGATCAACTTCGCGGGGCTGGACCCTGTGTGGTACGCCGACACCCCCTCCGGCCTGACCCTGCCACTCGACGTGTCCGCCCAGCGCGCGCAGGGCTTCACCGCCCCGCTGCGCGCGCCGATCACCACCGGCACCGCCGACCCGAAGGCCCGGCCCGGCTGGGCCGTCAACGGCGGCAACCGGCCGGCGTGGCCGACGATCCGCATCACCGGACCGGTGATCAACCCCCGGGTGTGGATCACCGGCATGCCGGACGCCGTCCTGGAGTTCGCGGTCGCGCTCGGCGACGGCGAAACCCTCGACGTCGAGACCCGGCCCGGCGCCCGCACCGTGACCCGCAACGGACTGGGATCCGCCGCCACGACCCTCAGCCGCGCCTCCCGCTTCGACGCCTTCCGCATCCCACCGGGCCGCTCCGAAGTCCGCTGGACCGCCCAGGACGCCACCGGCAGCTCCCGCCTCGCCCTCACCTGGCGCGACGCGTACTCCTCCCTCTAACCCCACACGGAAGACTCACCACGATGACGCTGATCCAGCCGCCCCTGATGGTCACCGGCGGCACCCACCCGGCCCGCGCGCTGCGCATGATGATCCGAGACCTGTCGCGCGGCTCCCAGGGCATCACCGAAGGCGGTGACCTGCGGGTCCGTTCCACCGCCACCCCGGGCGCCGCAGTGCGCGTCGGCAACGGCTCCGCGATCGTGCGCGGCAGCGTGTTCGGGCAGGGCTCGTACACGCAGTACAACGCGGGCGACCACATCGTGCCAATCGCCCCGACCGGCGGCACCGGCCGAAGCGACCTCCTGTGCCTGCGAGTCGAGGACCCCGAGTACGAGGGCAACCGGAACCCGGCGACGGAGGACATCGGCTACTTCCACGTCCTGCCGGGCGTCTCCGCGAACGCGACGGCGCCGCCGCCCGGCATGACCGCGATCCCGCTGGCACGCATCACCCTCCCGCCGAACTGCGCCACCGTCACCGACGCGATGGTCACCGACCTACGGCAGCTGGCCAACCCGCGCCGCGAGCGTCGGGTGCGGGTCATCGGCGGATTCCCCTACTCGCCGATCGGCAGCCAGGTCGGCGTCTGGCAGAGCACCTGGCCGACCGGAGCGAACGTGTCGTTCGACGTGCCGATCTGGGCGACGTCGGCGAGCGTCGTCACGTCCCTGCACGGCCTGCGATTCAGCGGCGAGGTGTTCATCGGGTTCCGGCAGGTCATCGCCGGTGTCATCGGCAACGAAGCGCAGATGGACACCGACGGCATCACCACCTTCAGCCGCGGCGACATCACCATGATCGACACATTCGGGTGGAAGCCCGAGCAGCGCGGCACCGTGCAGACCCTCACCGTCCAGGCTGGCCGCTACAACACCTCGCCCGGCAACATCGACGTCAACGGCAACACCACGATGGTCACGGACGTGGACTTCGTCGAGGGCGTCTACTGATGGCCGCGCCGGTCTACCGGTACTTCACGACGCACGCCCTCACGGGGGAGGTCCTGGCCCGCGACCTGCCGCTGTCCGGTGTCAGCTTCGGCCCGGAACTCAACGGGCCCGGGTCGATGCGCGGCCTTCTCACCCCCAGGTTCGCGCACCTCGCGCCGAGCCAGGCCGACGCCGGCACCGTGCTGCTGTGGGCGGAGCGCGACCAGCAGCTCACCTGGGGCGGCCTGATCTGGCAGGCCAAGCCGGAAGGCCCCGAACTGCCCCTCGAAGCATCCGGGTTCGGCTCCTACACCGGCAAGCGCCGCGACCTGCACGGCAACCTCGGTGGCCGCGGCCCCTACCCCGGAACCGACCCGTGCCAGGTCATCGCCGACGCCTGGGCGTACCTCCAGGAGCAGCCCGACGGCGATCTCGGAGTGCGCGTGGACCTGCCGCCCGACGGCTGCCCCGCCCGCCTCGGCACCCCCGAGCAGCCCTACGCCACCAAGGAGTGGGAGTTCCCGCCGCTGTCCGGGGTGATCCGCGACGCCACCGCGCTGGACGGTGGCCCGGAGTGGACGGAGAGCGTTGCCTGGGAAGGGGAACGGCCCGGCCGGCGGATCACCGTCGGCTGGCCCCGCCTGGGGACCCGCCGCGAGGACCTGATGTTCGCGTCCGGCGTCAACATTACCGAAGACACGGCGATCGTCAGCAGCGCCGACGACTACGCCCAGGTCGTCCTTGCCCTCGGTGCAGGGGACGGCTCCGCGAAGGTCCGCGCCGTCGACGCCGTCCGCGACGGCCGCCTGCGCATGGAACACCTCCTCGACCGGCCGTCCATCACCGACACCAACACCCTCTCCCAGCTCGCCCGCGCCGAGCGGGCGCGACGCCAGCGCACCGCCCAGATCGAAGAGATCACCGTCACCGACCATCCCGCCGCGCCGATCGGCTCGTGGCAGATCGGGGACGACGTCCGGATCGCAGCCCACGGCGGCTGGGGCTCCTTCGACGGCTGGTGCCGCATCACGGCCTGGACGCTCCACCCGGCCGAAGGCGACCAGCCCGAGGCCGCCACCCTGCGCCTTGCCCCCGCCTACACGACAGGAGCCTGACCGTGCCCACCGCCCTGGACGACCTCGCCGCGCGGATAGCCGCTCTGGAGGCCGCTCTCCTCGAAGTGTCCCGCTCGTCACGCCTCTCCCACAGCAGCATCGACGATGGCGCGCTGACCGTCACCTCCGGCGGCCAGCTGCGCGCCGTCATCGGGCAGCAGCCCGACGGCACCACCGGCGTCAACGTCGTCAACGGGCCGACCCCGCCCGTCCCGGCCGTCCCGACGGCGACGCCGATCCTCGGTGGTGTCCGCGTCGGTTGGGACGGGACGTTCGCCGACGGCGCGCCCAGCCCACTCGACCTGGCCCGAGTCGAGGTGCACGCCGCGACCGCCGTCGCGTTCACCCCCAGCGCGGCGACGCTGGTCACCACCATCGACACTCCGCAGGGCGGTATCGCCACCGTCCCCACCGGTACGCCCGTGTGGGTCGTCCTCGTAGCCCGCACCACATCCGGGAAGGCTTCCGCGCCGTCCCGGACCGCGTTCGCCGGGCCCGCGCCGGTCGTCGCCCAGGAGGTCCTGGCCGGGATCGTCGGCGAACTCCAGCTCGCCGACGACGCGGTCACCGCGGCGAAGGTCGCCGCCGGCGCCATCGACGCCGACGCGCTCGCCGCAGCCGCCGTGACCGCCGTCAAGATCGGGGAGGCCGCGATCGTCGCGGGGAAGATCGCAGCGAACGCCGTGACGAACGTCGCCATCGCCGCGGACGCCGTCACCGCCCGCGAGATCGCCACCGGCGCCATCACCACGGCGGAACTCGCCGCCGGTTCCGTCAACACCGTCAACCTCGCCGCCGGGGCGATCACCGCAGCGCAGATCTCCGCCAACTCCATCACCACCGCCAAGATCGCCGCAGGGGCGATCACCGCCGCCCAGCTTGCCGCCGACTCCGTCGCGGCAGGCAAGATCGCCGCGAGCACGATCACCGGCCGTGAGATCAAGGCCCTCGCGATCACCGCCGACAAGATCGCCGTCAACAGCATCACCGCCGCGCAGCTCGCCGCCGGAGCCGTCACCGCCACCGCCCTGGCCGCCGACGCCATCGACGGCAAGACCATCACGGGCGTCACCATCACCGGCGGCACGATCACTGGTGGCACGATCCGCACCGGCCTCTCCGGGCGCCGCGTCCTGCTCGCCCCCGTCGACCCGACGGACGGCAGTGCCACCCCGTCGGCCCTGCTGTACTCCGGCGCGGCGGCCGAGAAGGCGCCGGCACGCCTGACCGGAGAGGTCCGCGAGCTGCCGGACGGCAGCTCGCCCACCACCCGCCTCACCGCGCCGCAGGTCGCGACGGACGGCTCACACACCCCGAGGCTCCTGCTCAGCTCCGGCGGCCCCACGACCGGCTACGCACCCAAGGGGACCTTCACCCTCGACGTCAGCGGGCCCGGCGGACTCGCCGGCCAGGCCATGGTGACCGGTGCCGCCGGAACTGGCACGGACTCCGCCACCGAGGCGTCCGTGCAGATGAGCGTCCGGCGGACCGACGGAAGCAACAAGACGGCGCTGACCCTCATCAGCCCCAGCCAGTGGATGGCCCAACTCGTCGATCAGATCGCCGCGATGTACCTCGACAAGAACGGCTTGGTCATCAAGGCCCTCCAGGGGGAGGTGCTGCTCCAGACGGGCACCGGCCTGCGACTTCAGGGCGGCGGAGTCGACGTCGGCGCAGGCATCGTCAAGAACAGCTCAACCTGGACGGCAGTGACGTTCCAGAACGGCTGCTCCCAGGTGTCCAGTTGGCAGGCGGTCACGTTCAAGAAGAGGCCGGACGGCATGGTGTCAGTGCGCGGCCTCCTTGCGGTGCCCGCAGGGATGGCAGGCGGGCTGGTTGCGACGATCAGTGACCCGACGCTGCGGCCGAAGGCCGGCGAGGTCTTCGCTGTGGCCACGGCCAGCGGCGGGGGCGCCACTCTCTTCGTGCAGCCGAACGGGAACCTGGAGGTCTGGCCCTCGGCGGCCGGCTTCGGCGGGTGGGTGTCGTTCGGGTCGACGCAGTGGTCATGCGTCGACTGAGAGACCTCGTAGGCAGGGCCGTCTGATAATCAGTCGCGCGGGGGTGAGCCGGGCCCGACACCGCATAGGTGCCGGGCCCGGCTGATCTGCTACGCCCGACGTCCGCCCGGGCGATGCCGGTTCACGGCGCGTCGGCGGCGCGGGCGCCCCGTGACCTGAGTCTCCAGTGCGGGCTGCGCCTGGCCTCGGCGCACGGCGGGATGCCGAGCTGCAACCCGGTGGAGGTGAGCCAGTCGGCGGGGGCGGGGACGTCGGTCCACCTTGGGCAGCGCCTGAGCAGCTCTTCGGTGAGGAAGGATCGCGTGGCCGACGATGTCACCACCGACGTGCCCGGCCAGGCTGATGACGATGTCGAGGAACAACGCGACGATGAAGTCCATCAAGGGAACGGCTCTCCAGAAGCAGTGCTAGATATGAGGGGGTTGGAGACCCGTGCGGGTGGCTTCGGATGCCGCTAGGCGGCGGGCCGGTAGCCGGTGGCCCCGCACTTGCGGGGTCCCGTATGGAGGCTTCGGGGGATGATGGGGATGGTTCGTCGCCGGATGCCGCACGCCATCGTCAGAGGCATGAGGTCCGGTCCGCCACGTGGCTCGGGGGGCGACTCCGCAGACTCGTCGGCGACAGCGACAAGGTGCTTGCGGAGGTATGCCGCGAGGGCGAGCCCGGACATGATCCGTTCGAGACGCCGATCGAACTCGCTCCGCCAGGGTCCGGAACTGACCTCAGGCGGATCGGTGGCGATCGCGGCCAGAAGCATGTGACGCATCTGGTCATCGAGACCGGACAGGGCATCGGTCAGCGGCTCACCGGCAGTTAGCGCATTGGCGATCATGTCGAGCAGCCGTGGGTGTAGGTGTGAGGCCCACCTTGCGAGTCGCACGACCGACTTGACGGACTCCAGTTGACGGATGTCCCGCATCTTGAGGGCCAGTTGAAGGCCCAAATCGATGTCGACGTGGAAGCTCGTGGTGGTAGGCCCGGTGACGGCCCACGCCGAAATCCCCGTGTCCGCATTTACGAGACAGGTGACGCGCCGTCGGCGGGGCAGGGCCAGGGGGATGGTGCCGAGCCCGGCCAGGCGGTAGCCCCGGGCGGTGATGCCCGGTAGCGGCCCTGGGTACTCGGTGGTCGTCACGACGCTGACCGTACGTCTCCATCACGGCCCGCCTGCGGCAGTCGACCAGGTCTTCACTCGATGGAGTGGAGGACGACAATTCTGGGAGCAGATTCCGGGGTTCATGGAGTAGCCCGTACGATAGTCCTGGCGCGGGGAACGTCTGTTCGGAGCCGTCGTGAGCGTCCCGCCGACCGCAGAGCCCACCTTGTGGGAACTCCAGCGGGCCCTGTCGCAGCTGCGCGAAGACCAACGCGACGGCATCGCCGGGTTGCGTGACGACCTTCGAGGGGACATCCAGGCGATTGCGGCCCGACTCGAACAGGTGGTCACCAAAGACGTGTATATGGCTGACCAGCGGTTGATGGCCCAACGCGTCGAGGTGGTCGAGCGGGACCTAGCGGCAGAACGCAAGGCCCGCGAGGACACCGAAGCCAAGGCCATCGCTGGACGTCGCTGGCTGGTCGGCGCGTTCGTCGCACCGCTGGCTGTCGCGGCCGCCCAGCTGTGGCTGATGGCCAAGGGTGCAGCTTCGTAAGACCTGGTCGGCCGCATGGAGTACCCCGGTCAACTGGCCGGACAGCAGTACGTCAACTGGGGCGCGGGGGAGAAACGCGAACCCACATGGCTACACCACTGAGCGCCGACGGCTTCCTCAACTCCCTTCGGGGCGAGGGCCTCTCTGTCACCGAAGTCGGTGACTGGCGCGCCCACAACCGCAACTCCAAGGGTGCGTGGGGGCCGGTGCACGGCATCGTGATCCACCACACCGCGACCTCCGGCACCGACGCCTCCGTGGCGATCTGCCGGGACGGCTACGCCGGGCTGCCCGGCCCGCTTTGCCACGGCGTCATCGACCGCGACGGCGTGGTGCACCTGGTCGGCTACGGCCGGACCAACCACGCCGGCGCCGGGGACCCCGACGTCCTCCAGGCGGTCATCGCGGAGGGGCCGCTGCCCGGCGACAACGAGGCGACCGTCGATGGCAACTCCCGGTTCTACGGCTTCGAGTGCATCAACACCGGTACCGGCCAGGACTGGCCGGCCGTGCAGGTCGACGCGATGGTGCGCGCGGCCGCCGCGGTCTGCCGGGCGCATGGCTGGAGCGAGCGGTCGGTGATCGGACACAAGGAGTGGCAGCCGGGCAAGATCGACCCGAACGGCATCGACATGGCGGACTTCCGGGCCCGGGTCGGGCAGGTGCTGCGCGGCGGCGCCCGGCCCCAGCCCGCCCCGCAGCCGTCGGTGCCGGCGTTCCCCGGCCGGGATGCGTTCGGCCCCGGGCGGGTGAACGACGCGATCCTCCAGCTCGGCCACCAGCTCGTCCGACGGGGCTTCGGCGGCGCCTACCGGGTCGGGCCGTCCCGCTCGTGGGGCGAGTCCGACCGGCTCAATGTGGCGGCGTTCCAGCGCGCCCAGGGGTGGAGCGGCGGCAATGCCGACGGCCTGCCCGGCCCGGAGACCTGGCGCCGACTGTGGAGCTGACCCCGACCCCGACCCCGACCTCCAACCCCACCTATCAGAGGAGCCCCGTGAACCTGTACGTGTCCCTGCTCCGCACCGGCGTGCCCGCGCTCGTCGGGTGGCTCGTCGCTCTCGCCGCCCGGTACGGTCTCGACCTCGACCCGGCCGCGCTGGCCGGCGTCGTCGTGCCAGTGGTGAGCTTCCTCTACTACGCGGCGCTGCGCACCGCCGAGGTCTACCTGTCGCCGCGCTGGGGGTGGTTGCTCGGTTACGCCCGGCCCCCGCAGTACCCGGGCGGGAAGGCCGCGCTGCCGTCGTCGTGACCGAGTCGCGGGGGGGGGGGGGGGGCCCCCGGGCGGCCGCCGGGCGCCCCCCCCGGACCCCCCCCCCCCCCCCCGGGGGGGGGGGGACCGGGTGGGAGCGCCCGGGGGGCCCGCC
>NZ_JBHUWW010000019.1:47987-87156 GCF_042669755.1 Kitasatospora sp. NPDC057223
TACCTGTCGCCGCGGGGGGGGTGGTTGCTGGGTTCCGCCCGCCCCCCGCTGTCCCGGGGGGGGACGGCCGCGCTGCCGTCGTCGTGACCGTGTCGCGTCGGGGCCGTCGGCCCGGACGTCCGGCGTCGCGCCGCCCATGAGTAACCCGCCCCGAGTCCGAGGGGTGCGCTGAAAAGGGTTGCAAGCTCGCGCGGTCCCGGAAAACGGTTAGGCCCCCATCCCGAAGGATGGGGGCCTGACCTCTTGGATTACCCACTTTAGCAGCGATCCGGCGGGTAGCCATCCCGCCACTGGCGCGTAAACTCAATACTCACTGATGTGAGGAGAGAGCATGGCAGGCGCAAGCAGGGCCCCCCTGGTGATCGTCGGAGCGCAGGAATTCGCCGCGGTCTATGACGGGCCGGCGCGCAACACCGCGCAATGGATTCACCGCGGGGCGTTGGACTACAGCGACGCGGTGATCGTCTCGGGCCGGGCCTA
The DNA here is from genome assembly GCF_042669755.1 of Kitasatospora sp. NPDC057223. Classification (NCBI taxonomy): domain Bacteria; kingdom Bacillati; phylum Actinomycetota; class Actinomycetes; order Kitasatosporales; family Streptomycetaceae; genus Kitasatospora; species Kitasatospora sp. NPDC057223. Next base: position 48,468 of record NZ_JBHUWW010000019.1, read on the forward strand.
CTGGCCGCTCGGCGCCGCAGTTGCGTTTGGCGAGCGCACCGAGCGCAAGAAGACCCCCAACATGGGCTACGTGGAACAGCTGGTCGCCGAGCAGGCGCCCGGCCGGAGCGTGAGGACGGCGCTGGCGGTGCGCGCTGCGGACCTGCCACCGATCGTCGGCATCCAGGAGATTCTGGCGCTGACTGGGGAGGACCCGACGAAGGCGAAGCTCGTCACCGACGCGGTGACGAAGGGTGTGTTCCCGGAGCCGGACTGGCGGCTGTCGGGGTCGCCGCTGTGGCTGCTGCCGAACGCACTCGCCGGCTTGGACCGGATGCGGGAGCGCCCGAGGTCACGGCCCCTGGAGGTGATCCCGGAGGTGCTGGCGGCACTGGAGAACGGCACGTACGACGGGCCGGGGTCGCAGATCCTGACGAGGGGCAAGCAGTCGGGGAGCTAGTAGTGCTTTATTAGGTGTCTTGTCACGGTGTGTGTTTGGCAGTTCGCTGGTTGTATGAGGGTTGGGGAGCTTACGGCGTTTCGGGGCCGGTTGGAGAGGTTTGCCGACGAGGTGTTCGCGCCCTTGGTGCGGCGGGATCAGCGGGCCAAGGGCGGGCTGTATCTGCGGGGGCTGCTGTTGGAGAGCCGGTGCAAGTCGATGCAGCCGATGGCCGAGCGGCCCCAGGCCGTGGTCGTTCGGCTCGTCGCCGGCCACTTGCCGGGTGCCGGCCCCGGCCGCGTGCTGGTGGGCGCGCACGGTGGTCGAGTCGACGCTGACCAGCCAGTCGATCTCGCCCGCCGCGTCTGTACGAAGGCAGGAGGCGCCGGGAGAAGCACGGTTGAGCGCGCACGACATCAGGGCATCCGGCGGTGTCGGCCCTCGGGTGACCCGGCTAAGGAGGTTCGTGCGTCGTGGGTGCGGCATGGTGGTCCAGAAATTGCCCTCGACAGCGCGCCTGACCGACGGTGAGACCAGCAGACGGCCAGTCGGTCGGGTGCCGGTCGGTCTGTGGGCGCGCCTTTTGAAGAGTGTTGGCTCCTGCGCCGCCTCTTGGCGATGGTGGGTGGAGTGGTGCGACGGTCGGGGGGCGCGGGCCGGGGCGGGTTGGTCAGTGGCGTGGCTGGGTGGTCGGGTGGGGGATCAGGTCGGTGTCGAAGTCGCCGTCGGCGACCTGGCGTGCGAGGCGTCCGAGTTGGTGGTGATGGGAGCGCGCGTAGGTGCGGAAGGCGGTGAAGGCCTCGTCGACGCTCAGCTGCCAGCGTTCCGCGAGGAGGCCTTTGACCTGTTCCAGTACGACGCGGCTGTTCAGGGCGTACTGGAGCTGGCCGCGTTCGAGTTCGCTGTGGGCCAGGGTGCGTTGTTGCAGGATGGCGATGGTTGCCACGTCCGCCAGGGCCTGGGCGAGGGTGATGTCCTCGGTGCTGAGGGGGGTGGGGTCGGTCTGGAACAGGCCCATGACCCCGATGACGCGCCCGCGCAGGCGCATGGGGATGGCGTTGGTGGACACGAAGCCGGTCTCCTTGGCGGCGTCGGTGAACTGCGGCCAGGCCGCGACGGTTCGCGGGTCGTGGAGGTTGATGTCGGTGCGGGGGACGCCGCTGCGGTAGCAGTCCACGCAGGGGCCCTGGTCGTGCTGCAGGGCGAACAGTTCCAGTACCCGGGTGTGCTCGTCGGAGGCGGCCAGGACTTGCAGGTGGTCGTGCTGGTCGGCCAGCAGGACTCCGACGGCGGCCACTTCCAGGAGCTGCATGCAGCGTTCGGAGAGCTGCTGGAGGAAGTCTATGAGGTCGAAGTCGTCGATCAGGGAGTCGGCGACCTTCACGAAGACCTCGGTGAGCTGCTGTTCGCGGGTCATGGCGATCAGTCCTTGTCTGCGACGGGCGTCGTTGGGCCCTCGCCGTTGCCGCGGTGGTCCAGGCGAAGGCGCCGGCCCACCACGTCCTTGGAGGTGTCGATGATGGAGCGGCCGCTGCTGTAGGCGTGCGCGCGCAGCCGGAGCAGGGCTTGGGGCAGTGGCAGGGACAGTTGGGCGCTGAGCATGCCGGTGGCCTGGTGGACCACGGCGTGCTGGAGGTCGCACAGCGGGTCCGGTTGGTCGAGGCCGCCGCTTGGTGGTTCGTCGCTGTTCAGGAAGCGGGCGGTGAGTGCGGAGGCCAGGACGAGGGCGTCGTCGGCCTGTGCGGGGGTGAGGGGGCCCGGGGTGCGGCGGACGGCGGACAGGACGCCGACCTTGATCGCGCCGATCGCCAGGGGGAAGCAGAACACCGCGCGGGCGGTCAGGGCGGGGGCTTCGACGGCCAGGGCCGGCCAGCGTGCGGTACTGATCAGGGTCAGGTCCGGTACCCAGACCATGGCGCCGGTGCGGACGGCTTCTGGTCCCGGCCCCTCGCCGAGGGTGAGCTGCAGGTCCTCGAACTCCCGTGCCGTGGTGTCGGTGCACCAGAGGAGTTCGGTGACGGTCAGGTCGCTCCCGGTGGCCAGGGACACCGTCAGGCCGTCCACGCCGAGAGCTCCGGTCACGTCCACGGCGATGTCGCTGATCGCCCCGGGGTCGCCCCGGGCCTGGAGCTGTCCGAGGATCGCGGCCATCCGATCGCTGATCACCGGCTCACGCCGCCCGTCCGGGCGCCGCAGGGGGACGGGTGCCTGCGCTCATGCCGGGCCGGGCGAGGGCCAAGTTGTGGAGCACCTCGTCCGTCCCGGTGGTCACTAGGTGGTGGGTCCCGGTCAGGGTGAGGATGCGGTGCAGCATCGGGGGCAGGTTCTCCAGGCGAAGGCGCCCTCCGGCCGCGGCGGCGAGCCAGGTCGCGTCGATGAAGGCGTGCAGGCCGCGGACGTCGCAGAAGGTGAGGGGGGCCAGGTCCAGGTCGATGGTGCCTACGCCTGTGCGCAGGCACTCCCGGACCGCCCGGTCGAGCTGCGGCGCGGTGTCGAGGTCGATCTCGCCGCTGAGGGTGAGTGTCGTGCCGAGCCTGCGGTCGCGTCGGTGGATACTCAGGCCCTGGTCCACAGGCTCGGGGGTCGACGCCGCCGGCAGAGCGGCTACAGCCTGCTTCGTGAGGGACACGTGGACTCCTTGGCCGTCTCGTGCGCGACGCGGCCGGGGTCCGGGGCAGCTGGAACAACACCGCCGAAGCGGTCACTCGGTCATCTGCTGCACTGGGAGCACGGTTGCCCTGGCGCCCGATCATGCCCCGGGCACTCGCGCGGCAACTGGTCCCAGAGTAGGAAGGGAGTGCTCTGTCCTCCACACAGTAGCGCGGCGGATACCGCCGTGGTGACGATCGGGCGGATGTCTTGGCAGGGACGAAGGCGACGGCGGACCGGCCGACACCACGGGTCGCGGCAGTCGGGCACCACGCGGGTCACCCGCGAGAGCCGGCGCTCTAACTCACAGGTCGTCGGCTCCTGACCGAGCGCAAAGTCAGGTAAACCACGTCTGCGATGAGCAGCAGCACTCCGATGGCGAGCAGGTAGAGCATGCCCTCGACGACGATGCCGACGATGCCCAGCGCGATCGCGACGATCACGACCAGGAGGAAGAGGACCATGACGCGCCTCCCGCGTGGAGGGAGATACGGGGGCGGATGCAAGGGGCCGCCCGAGGTTGCCTCTTCCAGGGTGCGTCGATCCGCCCGCAGACGCCAGGAGTGCCGCAGGCCGGTCCGGCTGAGCCCCCTCGGGGCGGTCCGTGGCCTTATCCGGCGTCTGGGCGCGCCTGCCACGCGGGGAAACTCGTCGTGGACCAGCCGTCCGGTCATCGCGCCTCTGTACTGCGTGGCGACGACACCGACGAGCCAGGACCGGATGACTAGGACGCTCCAGATCAGCCTCACCGACCTGCAGGCACTGCGGCGACCTACTCACGCGGCCAACGTCCGCGCGCCCAGTAAAGGGCCCGGCCCTGTAACCCGATGCGGCGGGCGCGGGACCCAGAGTTAGGGCTTGCCTCGTGGATCATGTCCGTGCCCAGATGACGATCCCGCCGCGACGTTGAGGGCTGCTTCGTAGTGAATGGCGAGCTTGGGCGTGCGCAACTCCGGCCTGCACCCGGGCGTCGCCGCCGCCGAAACACGCCTCCAGTGGGCCCACCTCGTCGGCGTGCCGCCAGGGCGCCCCGAATCCATCGCTGTCGAGTGCCGTAACGTTCATGCGGTTCAGGTTGCCGCACTCTAGCTGCACGATAGCTGGCGACGGCCGGTTACGGCGCTGGTCGCGCGGCGGTCCCGGGGCCTTGATCAATCCCTAGTTGACCAACCCCTCTTAAAGAGTATAGAATTTACTCAAGAGGGGGCGATCCGGCCCGCTCATCAGGGCTGGAGTCGCCATGTATGCACGATCGCCTCCCGTCGCCGCTTCGGCGAAGGGCTGGTCGGCTGCCCATTCGGGTGCCGACCTCCGGCTCGACTTGTATGTGGATTCTTCGTAGTATCCCCATCACTACGAGGGGAGAGTCGCGATGACCGCAGTCCTGCAAGAGCAGCTGCCCGGCCTGGGAGCCGTGCGCCGCATCGTCCAGCCATCGGCTGGCACCGCGCGCCAGCAGACCATCCAGGAGCGGTTCGAGCAGTTCCACGCCCTGAACGGCTGGGTGTTCGCCGAGCTGGAGCGGCTGACCGCCGAATGCATCGAGGCGAAGTTCGCCAAGGTCAGCCTCGGCATGCTCTTCGAGCTCATCCGCTACTCCTACGGCCGCGCCACCCTCTCCGCCGACGACTTCGCCCTAAACAACGACTACAGGTCGCGCTACGCCCGCCTGCTCATCGAGCAACACCCAGAGTGGGCAACCTACTTCGAGGTCCGTGCCCTGCGCACGGACTGAGCACCACCATGACCTCTTGGAGAAACACCCGTGCCCCCCAAGCTCAGCTCCCGCAAGCCCACCGGCATCGTCCCCTGGCCGTTCATTCTGGCCGAGGGTGAGGAAGGCGCCGGCAAGTCGTACCAGGCCATCGCGTTCAGCGCGTCCGAGCACATCGGCCAGATGTACGTCATGGATCTGGCCGAAGGCTCCGCCGACGAGTACGCCGGAATCTCCGGCGCCAAGTTCGACGTCATCGTCCACGACGGCTCCTACCAGTCGATCGCCGAACAGGTCGAAGCCGTCTGGTGGGAGGCCCGCCGGGCCGCCACCGCCGGCGAGCCGCCTGTCGTGTTCGTCATGGACTCCGGATCCGCCCTGTGGCGAATGCTGTCGAACTGGACCTACGAGCGAGCCAAGCGCAGCGACCGCAACCGGGCCAAGCTCGCCGAGAACCCCGACGCCACCATCGACATCGGCCGCCACCACTGGAACGACAGCATCGAGCGGTGGAACCGGATCATCCACATGCTCCAGACCATGCCGGGCATCGCGATCATGCTCGCGAGGGGCAAGGAGATCTCGGCCACCGACGGCAACGGGCAGCCGCTCGTCGTCCGGGGCAAGGCCGTGAAGGAGTGGAGGGTCAGCATCCAGAAGGACACCGGGTTCGACTCCACGGTGTGGCTGCGGATGCGCCGAGACAAGCCCACCGAGCTCATCAAGGCCCGCACCCTGAAGTTCCGCGTCGAGAGCGGCAAGCCCCTGCCCCTGCCCAACTTCTCCTACGAGGACCTGATCTTCGACAGGCTCGGCTGCTCCGCGGCTTCCCAGCCCCGCGACATGCCCGAGCTGACCGGCGACCGCACCGGCCCGTGGATGAAGCGCATCGCCGAGGCCACCGACCGCGACGCCTGCGTGGCCCTGTGGAAGGAACTCGACGCGGGCCCTGAGACCGGCCTGTCCGAGTCGGAGTGGAAGGCGGTGCGCCTGACGGTCCAGGCACGGGTGCGGGAGTTGGCCGCGCCGCCGACGACGATCGACGACGAGCCCGGCAGCGACGCCGCCCGGCTGAGGGCTGCCGCCGAGGCGCAGCAGGCCGACGCCGACGCCGAGGTCCTCGGCGAGCCGGCAGCCGCCGCATAGCACCCCCGGCCGGGCCGTCCGAAGACCGGACGGCCCGGCCGGAGGATCCGAGATGCACGCCAACTCTCATGGCAGACAGCCTTGTTGTGCTGGTTCGATCTGCCGCGACCGCTGCGACTGCCGTACCGAGTGCGGCATGCCGCCCGAGGACTGGTGTCCCGGCTGCGCCGGTTGCGTGTGCGTCCCGCTGCGCGACTGCCCGCCCGGTACCTGAACCGCCCGGCACCCACCTCACCGTCCGGGGGCGCGGCCCGTCCTGCCTGGCCGCGTCCCTGTTCGTCACGACCTCTTGGAGCAGTACACCCATGTCCACTCCGACGATCACCGATCCGTCGCCATCCATCTGGGTTGCCGCCGACGCGATCGACCGCGCCCGGCCCCGCTCCCGGCAGCGCCAGCTCGGCGCGTCCGACACCGCGTGCGAGCGCCGCGCCGCCTACAAGTTCCACGGCTGGGAGGCGACCGACCACGTCATCAGCGCCGCCGCGATGCTCGGCACCTACATCCACGAGGGCCTGACGACCGCCGCCCGTAAGGAGTTCGGCTGGCTGGTGGAGAAGAAGGTCGCCGACGCGGCGGTGCGCGGCTCCGTGGACATCGTGCAGCTGGATCGGGTGACGGCCCGGCAGCTGCCCCGCCGGATGCGCCCGAGGGTGGCAGCCGACGAGACCACGGTGGAGGACATCAAGACCCGCACGGTGTACCGGTGGGACGAGACGATCCGCTACGGTGCGACGGCGGCGGAGCTGCGGCAGGTCATGACGTACGCGCGGCTGCTGAACTCCGGCGGCTTCGAGGACGCCGACGGGCAGCGGGTCCTGGCCCGGCTCGGCCCCATCAGGGTCGAGAAGGTCCGGCTCAGGTTCATCTGCAGGGACACCGGTGAGGAGTTCGTCCAGGAGGTCCCGTACGACCCGGAGATCGCCGAAGAGGCCGTGTGGTGGCTCCAGCGCGTGGCCGAGACCGAGCACCCCGAGCAGGCCCGCCGGGACTTCCTCGGCCCCGGCATCGACGCCGCCTGCGATTTCTGCCCTTTCGCCACGGCCTGCTGGGGCGCGCCGGCGGACGGCCGGCCGGTGCAGGCCAACCTCGTCCATGACGACGAGGATGTGGCCGCGCACCTGGCCGACTACGTCGCCGCGCACCGGCAGTGGGCCGAGGCGGACAAGAAGAAGACGTTCGCCCGCAAGGCGGTGGATGCCTCCGAGGCAGGCCGGTACGGGGCCAACATGCTCGGCTGGGCGGGGAAGGAGAAGAAGGAGGAGCAGCCCGACGTTCGCGCGATGATCGAACTCTTCGACACGCTCGGCGCACCGATCCCGACCGTTCCGGACGAGGCCCGCATGGTGAAGGCGCTGATGGCGGCGGGCATCGCCGTTCCGATGCGCACCGTTGTCAAGCGTTCCCCTCGGCGTATCGACGTGCGCGCGGCACGCGAGTGAGCGCGGCCAGCCAGCCGCACCGCACCCGCCGCCGAGAGAGGGCCCGCGCATGTCGATCTACCTGATGCTGGTCGCCGCCTACCTGCCGCCGGAGGTGGTCAGCAACCCGGCGGAGAAGCTGGCTCTGATGAAGCTCGGCGACTCCGCCGACGACGAGACCCGGCTTGCCCGGCCCGGAGTCCGCCGGCTGGCCGCGTGGGCGGGGGTGGGGGAGAAGCGCGCCATCACGCTGGTGACGGCTCTGGTGAAGAAGGGCCTCGTGGAGCGGGTGGAGGTTGGCAAGCCGGGCCGTGCCGCTGTGTACCGGGTCTTCCCGGCCGGGGTGCCGCGCATCCCTGACTCGGAGGAGCTGGAGGCCCGGTCCAAGGCTGCCGCAGAGGGCCCGCGCAACAAGCGGCTCGCCCGTGAGGGCGTCGTGCGGGCCAAGCCGACCGCCCCCGCCCGCAAGAAGAGGGAGGAGTCCGCGAAGGCACCGGCCGGGCGTGGGTTCCCGATGGGGAACCCACCGAAAACCTCGGAGCAGGTTCCCGATGGGGAACCCACCAGGTTCCCTTCTGGTAACCCTGCAGGTTCCCATCTGGTAACCCCGTCTGTTCCTGATTCAGTTCCTCAGTCAGTACCTTCCCCCCAACCCCCCACGGCTGACGCCGCAGGGGGCGAGTCGGAGCAGGCTGGAGGGGTGCCGTGCAGTAGGCACCGCAAGGTCGCCCGGAACTGCCGGGGGTGCGGGACCAGCGCCCGCGCCGAGCGTGAGCGGCGGGCCGAGGCCCGGCGGGAGTCGGAGCGGCTGGCCGAGCAGGCTCGGACGGCGGAGCTCCTTCGGGAGGGACGCGAGGCACGCGAGAGCGTCGAGGCGAACCCGCAAGGGGTCGAAGCGGCTCGCGCGGCGGCGAAGCGCCTAGCGCGTGAAGGGCGCGAACGGGGCAAATATCACGAATAGGTGACGAATCATCCGAAACTTGCGCCCCCATCTTCATGAGTATAGAATTTACTCAAGAGGTGAGGGAGAGACCCCACCGAACAGGAGGAAACCGAGATGCTGCCCGCGCTCACCAGTCGCACGGTCGACAACCGCACCACTCTGGTCCTCGACTACACCTCCTTCCTCGACCCGCTGATCCGCGCCATCGCCACCGAGCGCACTGAGGATGAGCAGGTCGACAGGGATCTTGACCACATCGCCGACCTCGCCTCCATCGCCGCCGGCATCGAAGACGTCGACGACCGCGAGCCCGTCGCCGCTGAACTCGGCTTCCGTGTCGACCAGTTCCTCGACGTCCTCGGACACGCCCGCCACGAACTGGCCACCGAGCCCCGCCCCTGGGCACTCGGCTCCGCCCGATCCCTTGCGGCCCAGCTCCACGGCATGGCCGACCGCATTAACGAGTGGGCCGACAGGCTCGCCGCCCAACCCGAGCCCGAGGCTCAGCCCGCCGCCGCCTGACCCGCTTCTCCGGATCGGGCACCATCCGACCCAGAGAAGCATGTGGATTCAAAACATCAACGACCGTATGAATGGAGGCGATATGACTTACGCCACCCCCCTCAACCCCGCTTACACCCCCTTCGCCGAAGTCGCCCGATTCCGGGGCGTCGCCTTCCACGTCGGAGCCAACCGGCACGGCTACTTCCTGTGCCTGCACCTCCCGGACGGCCCGACCCTCGAACTCGGTGGCGACGGCGTAGGCGGAGCAGCAGCCCAGAAGCCCGGAGGCGCCACCGGCTTCACCCTCCGGCGGGCCCTCCCCGACGGCCAGGTGAACCGTATCTACGACTCCACCCTCCTCGGCCCCCATCACGCCAACGGCACCAACCCCGCCCCCCTCCTCGCCATCCTCGACCGATTCCTCCCCCCGCCCCCGCCCCTGCCCCCCTCGACCCCGCGCACGGCCCGTCAGGGCCTCCTGCGCCTCACCTGACCACCGACATCAAACGACCAGCCACGACCTCTTGGAGCTCCCGGTGCGACTTGCCCCGCTGCCCGACCACAACCGCACCAGCGACCCCGTCTGGAAGGCGATGTACGACCAGTACGAGCCGCTGATCACCCCGCTGCGCCGCCGCCAGCTGATCACCGACATCGACGACTGCGGCGGATCCACCGTCATCTACGCCCAGCTTCCCGACGGAACCCACCTGACGATCGGCGCCGGCGCCGAGGCCGGCAGCCTGCCCAACAGCATGGACAGCGTCACCTCCTGGCTCGTCACCCGCGACAGTGATGACAGCCCCACCGTCCACGACGTCGTCTACGACTCCACCCCCGACCCGCGCAACTACTACGGTCGCAACGGGGCGTTCGTGGCCCCGCTCCTCATCGCCGTGGACGCCTTCCTCGACATCCGGAGCATGCCCGGCGCCGCGAGCGACCACCGGGCCGTCGTCACCGTCACCACCGTCCACGAGACCGGCCCCGCTGGCTTCGCCACCACTCCGGCGTACCCGCACGCCAACGGAGCCGCCGACAAGCACACCGTAATCTTGTCCGCCCTCATCGAGGACGGCCTCACCGTCGCCCACCAGTACGGCGCCAGCCCCTGGCGGCAGCACGTCCTCGTCGCCGGAGACCGGATCGAGGTCCTGACCACCACTCTCGCCGAACTCGTCCCCGGCAGCCGCGCCGACCTCGCGTGCTACTGCCGCTTCGCCCACCCGCAGAACCCGGAAGAGGACGCGCGCCTGCACGCCGAGGTCGAGAGTGCGCTCAGCATCGGTGACGCCCAAGGCGTGTACATCGGCATGTTCCGGCTCGCGACCGCGTCCACCTGCCCGGCCCGCCCGAAGGCCACCGACCGTGTCTGAGCAGACCCCTGCCGAGCAGCCCGACCCCGCGACCGGCGAACAGGCCCGCCGCGCCCTCGACGGCCTGCCCCTGCTCTGGGTCGGCCCGCAGTGTCCTCCCGACTGGTCGTCCGCCGGACCGCGGCGCACCGTCGCGGACCTACTCGGCCACCTCGACCTGAGCGCCACCTGCGCCTACAGCAAGCGGGAGAACGACCAGCCGTGAACGCTCTCGAAGTCCTCTCCCTCGCGCTGGCTGTCATCGCTTTCGCCATCGGCGCCGCCGCGCTCCTCGGAGCGGTCCGCTCCACCGCCAAGGCACGCCGGCGGCGCTGACCGCCGCCCATCACCAACTACTGAAGGAGGCCCGCGATGGGCCGAGTACTGACCCTTGAAGGTGGCAGCCCCGCCGCCCACTACTTCTTCGACCACTTCAACTTCGAAGCCGTCGTCCGCGCCATGGAAGGACTAGGCATGATCCAGGACCTCAACATCCTCGACCTGGCCCGCGTCGCGTTCCACCGGGCGTTCCCCGGGCATCTGCCCGACCGGCCCGGCCCCACCTCTGTGCACGCCGCCATGGAAGCTCTGCGCGCAGTCGGCGCGGCCGACCCGACGGGCATCCCGCGGCACAAGCTCGGCACGGCCGAGGGCTGGCTGATCACCCCCGGGGAGATCACCGCCGCGCTGGCCGCCTACCACCAGGCCGACCCCGAGCGGCGGGACGCGGTCGCCGGCCGCATCGACGAGTGGGCCACCTGGATCGGCTTCCTCCACGCCGCCGGAGACCACGGCGGCCTGCGCAGCACCTGACCGCACCGCCCGGGCCGCAGCGAGCGGCCCGGGCCACGAACCGCCACGAGGAGCCCCGATGGGTACCCAGTTCTACATCGAGACCGACGCCGACACCTTCAGCGACTACTACGTGGAGAGCGCGGGCGGCGTGGCCGACCTGCTCACCCAGCTGCGCGAGTTCGGCATGCTCGCCGACGCGAAGCCGCCCCACCGCCCCTACCTCGCAGAGTTCGGCCTGACGCCCGACGACTTCGACGGCCCGGTCAGCGACGGGAAGATCAAGCCCGAGAAGGCCGAAACCTTCGCCGCGGCGCAGCAGGCAGTACAGGACCGCCTGGACCGCCACGACCCGGCCACCACCGGCATTCCCCACTACAAGGCCGCCTTCAACGAGGGCTTCCTGATCACGCCCGCCGCGCTCGCCGCCTACCACTCCCGCCCTGCCGACCAGCGTCGCGAAGCCGAGCAGTCCGGCTACCGCTGGGCGGAGTGGATCGCCTTCCTGTGCAGGGCCGCCACTGCCGGCATCCGCGTCTACTGACCACCCGGAATGCATGTGGATGCTTAATGCATTCGACCTGACCTCTTGGATTTCCGATGAACCGCGATACCCCGCCCGAAGGCCCACCGCGCCCGCTCCGCCTGATCACGGCCGCCAGCCACTGGCCCCTCATGCCCGGCCAGTACCGGCCGACCCCGCCCGCCGATCCCGCCACCGCACCCCTCCCGGCCGGCCACAACCCGGCCGCCGACCCCGAGAACCGATAGGAGCCCACGATGTCCGTATCCGTGATCGACTTCTTGTGCGGCGCCGGAGGGTCCAGCACGGGCCTGGTCGAAGCCGGGATGGAACTCAAACTCGGCGTCAACCACTGGAAGTTGGCCCTCGCCACCCACGCCGCGAACCATCCCCTCGCGGACCACCTGCGCATCGACGTGTCCGCGATGCCGATGCGCTACCTGCCGAAGGCGGACGTGCTGTGGGCGTCGGTGATCTGCACCGAGATCAGCCCTGCCGGCGGCCGCCGCCGCGAGAGCGCGCAGCTCGACCTCCTCGACGGCGACGACGACTTCAAGGCGTTGCCGAGCGACGCCTTCGAGCGGACCCGCGTCACCGCCTGGTGCGTCGTGCGGGCCGCCGAGGTCCACAAGTTCAAGGCGATCGTCGTCGAGAACGTGTTGGAGTTCGCGACCGACTGGCTGCTGTTCCCGCAGTGGATCGCCGCGATGAAGGCCCTCGGCTACAACTATCAGGTCAGCTCGGTCAGTTCGGCGCACATCGGCGACGAGGACAACCTGCGGGCGCCGCAGTGGCGCGACAGGATTTACATCTGCTTCACCCGCCGCGGCATGCGCAAGCCCAACCTGACCCCGTCCCCGGCCGCGTGGTGCTTCGGCTGCGCCGAGCAGGTCGCCGCCGTCCAGACCTGGCGCGACCCGACGGTGACGATCGGCAAGTACGCCAAGCAGTACGACTACAGGTGCCCCAACACGCGGTGCAGTCACGCCCTGGTGGAGCCGTGGGTGCGCCCCGCGTCCGCCGCGATCGACTGGAGCGACCTCGGTCAGCGGATCGGCTCCCGCAGTAAGAAGCTCGCCGACGCCACGATGCGGCGCATCGAAGCCGGACTCGTCAAGTTCCCCCACCAGCCGCACTCGATCACCCTCACCCACGGCAAGGACGGCGGGGACCGGGCCTACGCCGTCGCCGAACGCCCGATGCCGACCCGCTCCACGAAGCAGGGCGAAGCGTTGATCGTGCCGACCGGCGGCTCGTGGAACACCGACCCATACCAGGCCGACCAGCCGCTGCGGACCCGCACCACCCGCGAGTCCGAAGCCATCGTCACCCCGGCCCCCTACATCGTCGAGTTCCGCAACAACGCCTCCACCTCCCCGATCCACGCCCCGATTTCCACGGTCAGCGCGCAGGGCAACCACCACGGCCTTGTCCTGCCGGGCGGCCACGTCGACCCGCGCGACCGCAACACGCTGGTGATCCCTTACCGCAAGAGCACCGCCAAGCACGCCGGATACCCACTCCACACCCTGTCCACCCGGGACTCCGCCGCCGTCCTCGTCACCGCGGACGCGGTCGCGGACTGCTGGTTCCGCATGCTCAAGCCCAAGGAGCAGCTGGCCGGCCAGCGGTTCCCCGGCGACTACATCGTGCTCGGCACCGGCGCCGAGCAGACCATGCAAGCCGGCAACGCCGTGTCCGTGAACGTGGCGAAGTGGATCGGCCGCCAGCTCATGGAGGTCCTGTGACCTCCCCCGGGAGCCCGACCGTACAGGAAGCAGGCACGGCGCTGGGCTTCCCACCCGGGTACGCGGTCCAGCGCGCCGCACGGCCGCCGCATCCCGGCGACGTCGATGACGAACACGGCCTGAGGCAGCTCGGCAACGAGGTCACGCCAGTCGTAGCCCGGTGGATGAACTCGGCTTCGCAGGAACGAACATGACCGGCCTCCGACGGTGGCGACCGGCCCGCCCGCGCCGACGCGACAGTGCCGAGTCCACCTCCGTCCGCCATTGCCGGTGGCGACTGCGCCTGACTCCCGGCCCTGTGCGTGCCGTCCTCCTCACGCAGACCCCCGACCCGCGATGCCGGTACTGCGACGGCGAAGGCAGCTGGCAGGACTGGCCGCGCCGCACCCGCTTCATCACCTGCACCTGCTGGGACCCGACCCGCAACCGCGTCCTCCTGCGGCTCTGCCGCCCCTGACCACCTGCCCCCGCCCGGGCCCCGGCCGCAGCCGGGGCGCGGCAACACCGATAAGGCCACCACCGTGTTCACCGCCCTGCCCGACACCGACACCTTCCTGCCCGGCTGCTACCGCGACCTGCGATTCTCTCCCGCCGAAGGCACCTGGAAAGACTCGAAGACCCTCTCCGACCTGTGCATGCCCGTCCTGGGCACCTGCACGCCCTGCCCCGTTCGGGCGCAGTGCATCCGCCAGGTCCAGCCCCACCCGAAGCGGTTCGACGGAGTGTGCGGCGGCCGGCTGTGGCTCGACGGCAAGGTCATCGCCATTGCCGACGGCGTGGACGACGATGACCTGCCGCTGCCCGGCAAGCCCCGCACGCTGTGCGGCACGACCGGCGGAATCGCCCAGCACCAGGACCGCGGCGAGCAGCAGTGCCGGACCTGTGCCGCCTTCGCCGAGGCCGAAGCCGAACGCGCAGCCACAGAAGCCGAGACCTCCGAACTGTCCGTTGCGGCCTGACCGCCGAGCACCCCGAGGCCGATCCCCGCCGACACCCGCCGGCCTGCCGACCTCCAACAACTACCAGACAGGGAAAAGAAGTTGCCCTACGAACCGACCCTCAACGACATGGCGCGGCAAGCGTGGCAGGGCAAGCAGGACTCCCGCGACCCCCACGCGAAGGCCCGCGCCGACGAGTCCGTCTTCCTCGCCCAGGACGTCGCCACCCAGATCCTTGGCTTCGACGCCGCTGACCAGCTCGCGTGGCGGGCGGACCCGTGCGCCGGCGGTGAAGTGAATGCCGCCCGTGCCGACCTGCCGGACACCCCCGGCTGGTACCTGCGCTGGGCGCTGGGCCCTGAACACGGCGGCTCAGTCCTGATCCTGCACCGGCCGTGCGCCGAAGGCGGACACCGCACCCGCATCCGCAGCCTCGCAGGACTCGGCGCGCACCTGACCAAGCTCACCGACCGCTGACCGGCCGCCGCCGTAGGCGGAAGTGAACAGAACGCCGACGAACGAACGCGCGGCGGCCCGGATGGGGCCGGGCCGCCGCGCACCGCGACACGAGAAGGACGACATGACCTGCACCACCACACCAGAACCGCCCCACCGGCGCCCCGTACCGCTGGTGATCGGCCTGGACCTCTCCCTGGTCTCCACCGGCATCGCGGGCGTCGACTGGGCCGACGCACTTCGCCCCAAATCCGGGCTGCGCGGGCACGCCCGCCTCGACTGGCACCTTCGGGAGATCAGGGAACGCACTCGCGCCGCCGACCTCGTCGTGGTCGAGGGCGCGGCGTACGGCCACGGCGCACAGGCCGGTCACCACGAACTGGCCGGGCTGTGGTGGCACGTCACCCAGATGCTGTGGCGGCGCGGCACCCCGTACGCCCAGGTGCCGCCCGTCCAGCGGATCATCTACACGTGCGGCGTCGCCAACCCCGCCAAGGAGCATCCGGCGAACGTCCGCGCGCGCGTTACCAAAGGGATGGTGCGTGATGCCGTAGCCGAGCGGTACGGGCTTGAGTGCGACGGTGCGGGCCGCTACGACAAGGCGGACGCCGCGGTGCTGGCCCTGATGGGTCGCGACTGGCTCGGCCTGCCGGTCGTCGAGGTGCCCGAGACGCACCGGCGCGCGCTGGCCGGGGTGGCGTGGCCCGTCCCCGTGCAGCCGACACTGTGACCTGCGCTGCTGGCGTTGTCCACCAGCGAAGACGTGCCCCACCGGACTGGCTCCCCTTCCTCTTTTGAGTATAGAATTTACTCATAAGGGGAAGGGGCATCGGGCCCGCGATGCCCAAGTAGCACCCGAGAGGCCAGCATCATGATCATCACCACCACGACCGCCAGTGCCGTGTTCACCACCGCCGCGACCGCCACCCACTGGAAGGCGACGAACCTCGGCCTGACGACCCACGTCAACCACGGCGGTGCCCGCGTGCAGGCGTAACTCGACGCGAACCACCTGCTGTCCGGCCGCCCTGCCGATCCGTGCAGCCGATGGACCGCAGTCTTCGACTCCGAGGACATGATCGTGTCCATCACGATCGCCAGCGGAGATGCCGCCGAGAGCAACGAGAACCACCTTCGGCACGTCCGGGAGCACGCCGGCACGGTCGTCGAACTCGAAGCCCCCGACCTCTACACCGCCTTCGACCGGCTCCTCGTGCACAGAGAGGGGGCCGGCCGCGGCGACCGCGACGCGAACGCCACCCGGCGCGAGCGCCCCGCCGACCCGTACCGCCAGTGGACGGCCGTCCTCGACTCCGACGACTTGCTCGTCTCCATCGCGTTGGCCACCGGAGGAGAGGACGTGGAGGAGCACTTCCAGTACGAGCAGCAGTACAACGGCACGGTCATCACCCTCTCCGCCGCTGACCTGAACACCGCGTTCGCTCAACTCCTCTCCCGCATTCGGGAGGCCGAGGACGCGGGCAACGACCTCGCCGACCGATTCGCCGCCGCGCAGGCCGGCAGGGCCGCCGCCCTCGCCGTCACCGACAACGCCCGGGGGGCGGGCCGGTGAGCGCCGCCCTGGACGCGGCCCTGAGCGCCACCGCGAAACGCCTGCACGTCCAGCCACACATCGACCGAGCGGCCCGCGAAGCCCTGCTCGCCGTCATCACCACGGCCTACGACCACCGGCCTGCGGCGATGCGCGACCTCACCCGCGACGAGCACCGTGCCGGGCTGAGCGACGGCGCCCTGACGGCCCTGTACGCCCACTGCGCGCTGACCCTCAGCGGCCAGTACGGGCGCGCCGCCGCCCACCTCCTGCACACCCTCCACACCTGGGCCCCGCGCACCGCAGCGGCCTGAACAGACCGGGAAGGACGACCGGCATGGCCAGCATGGGCGGAGCCCCCGGCGACTACGCCCGGGGCCGCAGCCTCTTTCACGACGGGCCCGGCCTCGGCGACGCCATGCCCGGCCTGGAGACCCAGATCACCGAGGCCGCCGAGTACCTGAACATCCACGACCACAACCGGGCGATAGCCGCGACTCTCGCCATCGCCAGCCGCCTCGCGGCCGGCGGCGGCTGCACCAAGAGGTTCGCCAAGCAGATCGCCCGGCACCTCGTGGAGACCGAAGCCCAGTGCCTCGCCGCCCGCTGACCCACAGCGACACCCGACCCCCGGCCCGGCCGGCCAGGCCTTTCCACGCCCAGAACTCCGCAAGGACGATCCGATGCCGCAGCAGCTCAACATCTTCGCCCAGCAGCCAGACGACGAAGACGACGACCGGTTCTTCCGGCCGCCGGGAGAACCGGCCCGCCCGCGCCTGACCTCCGTGCCGGACGTCACCGCCCGAACCGAACCGCCCACAGCCGCGCCCAAGCCGACGGCCCGCCGTTACCCCGTCCCGCGAGGTACCCACCCGCACAAGGTCGCCCAACGCATCGCCGAGATGGTCGTCGACACCTGGCACCGCAACCACGGCGGCGGGCGGATGGACATACCGGTCGGCGTGGTCGCAGCCCTGTCACTCTGGCCGGTGAAGGGACCCGACGCGCCACTGCAAGCCGACTGGATTCTCGGCCTGGACGCCAAGGACCTCGTCCAGCTGCTCCGCGAGTGCTGGGCGTACTGGTGGATGCGCCGTCCCGACCTCGTCAACCGTGCCGCGCCGATCGCCAGATGGGCGGAGGAGGACCTGAGCGACCACCACCTCGACTGCGTCAGGGCGGTGGCCCGCGCTGCGATCACCAACGGCTTGCTGACCGTCACCGGCTCCAGCGACCCGGGCGACCTGGCCGAGTGCGACCTGATGTCGTGGGTGATCACCGGCCTGCGCAGCCGGGCGGACCGCAACTGGCTGGGGGAGTTCCACACCCCGCCCGAGATCTGCGACCTGATGGCCAGGATGCAGCTGGGTGACTGCTCCGACATCGGCCCCGGCTACTCGGTGTTGGAGCCGACCGCCGGCACGGGCGGAATGGTCCGGTCGGTGGCTCAGGCGATGCGTGAGCGCCAGATCGACCCGGCACAGTGCCGCTGGCACCTGGTGGAGCTGGACCCGATCTCGGCAGCCGGAGCGGCGGTGAACATGATGCTCTGGGGCATGGGGCCGCACACCACGGTGTGGTGCGGCAGCAGCCTCGCGCCGGTGGACACCGCGAAGCTCGCGCTGGAGGAGAAGGCCGAGCTGTTCGAGCTGCGTGACCGGGTGGAGGCCAGCTGGGCGACGGCGTACGCGATCCGCAGGACCGAGCAGTTGATCGCGGGTGTGGTGGCGGAGAAGGTGGCGTGAGGAAGGCAGCATGGCCGCTCCGGAGTTGACCCATCAAATGAATGAGTATAGAATTTACCTATAAGGAAGAAGGGGAAGCCCCCACCGATGAGAGGAGACGCCATGTCCATCGCGACCATCAACCGGCCGACCGACCGGCCCGCCAAGGTCACCCGCAACGTCGGCGGGGCTCGATTCGCCGCCGCCGCCCACATCCTCTATGTCCTCGGATGCGACTGCGACCCCGAGTGCCGGGCGACCCGATAGTCCGGCCGGGGCCCGCCGCCCCGACTGTCGAGCCCAGCCCCTGAGTACGACCCGCCTGTCGGTGCACCCTACCCCAAGCGAGTATAGAAATTACTCATTTGGAGGGGTGTCCCGCCGCCCACACCCGGGCGGCCCCACCAAGGAGCAACCAGCGTGATCGTCACCGCCAGCACCCTCGAAGCCACCGCCCCCCGACTTGCCGAACTCCTCGGCACCTACTCCCACAGCCCCCAGAGCAGTGACGACCGCTCCGTCCTGCGCCTCACCAACCCGGACGGCTACACCATCGGAGCCCGGGCCCGCGTCGACGGCACCACCCTCCAACTCTGGATCACCGCCCCCGGTACCAAAGCCGAGAAGATCCCGCGCGGCCTGCAGCCCCTCCAGCCCGGCTGCAACTACCACACCATCCTGAAGCTCGCCGGACTGGACGGCGACCTCGGCCACACGATCTACGCGGCCGTTGCAGAGCGCCTCCTCCCCGCCATCACGGTCAAGCCGAAGTACGTCGGCCACCGGCCCTGGGAGCAGCACCCCGACCCGGCGCAGAGCACCACCGACTCCGCCGCCGAGCCGGTCGCGGTGGATGAGCCGGCGGTCGAGCCCGCCGAGCCGGTCGAGCCCGCCGAGCCGGTCGAGCCCGCCGAAGCGAGCAGCGGCGCGCCGGACACCGACGGAGCCGACGCCCACGACGGCGAGACCCAGAAGACTCCCCGCCCTGCACGGAAGCGGACCGCCGCCGAGAAGGCTGCGCCCGCCAGCGCGAAGCCCGCCCGGACCCGCGCCGCCACCAAGAAGGCGGCAATTCCCACACCTGCGGCCCCCGGCACCAAGGCGACCCGTACCGCCGCGAAGAAGACGGCCGCCCCCGCCGAGTCCGCGAAGCCCGCCCGGACCCGTAAGGCGTCCGCCAGCCCGGCCAAGCCCCGCAGCCGACGCGCCGCCACCGAAACCGCCTGACCAGCCCACCTCCGGGGGCGCGCCGAACCGCGCCCCCGGCCCACACCCGGGAAGACGCCATGACCACCGCCACCTTCACCCTCGGCCAGCACATCGCAGCCGCCCTTCACCTACGCGGAATCCAGGCCACGTACAACGGCCACGCCTCCGCCCGCTCCGCCTGGCTGGAGGTCCACCTGCCCGGCGGCACCGCGATCTGGATCTCCGACCAGGACGCCAAGATCGACATCAACCCCAGCCGACACCACGGACTCAACGCCATCCACTACCTCGGAGACCCCTACGGCCAACCGGGACACGCCGTCACAGTCCACAGCGCCGACCGGGACCCCGCCACCACCAACGCCGACACCGCCCAGACCGACATCGACGCGCTCGCCGCCGCCGTGGCCGCCCACATCGACACCTGGAACAAGAGCCCCGCCGCCAGGCACCCGGACCGCCCCATCGACGAATACGGCGTCATGGACCTCCCCGTCCGCTACCTCCGGCCCGGCGACATAACCGTGCACACCGGCACCGGCACGGAAGCCGTCGTCGTGAACACCCAACGCCTCGGCCGCGGCGGCGAGCACCGACGCACCACCCGCACCATCACCCCACCCACCCGGGGAGGCACCGCCAACCTGCCCGCCACCCACTGGCAGTTCCCGCACAACCTGCGCAGCGCAGGCGCCCAGGTCGTCACCGTCGTCGCCCACCGCCACCACGACCCCGACACGCTGCCGCCCATCCCATACCCCCAGATACCCGAGCACTTCAGGAACGGCGACCACGTCGTCCACGAATCGACCATCTGGGAGCGCACAGACGGGGCCTGGCTCAACGCCACCCACACCCCCTACGCCAAGCCCACCGCCGACGACGCGATCCGCCGCCTGTTCACCGACGACAACTGCCTGCGCCTCGGCATCCCCGCCTACCAGCCCGCCCACTGACCCAAGGACCCGAACCATGCTCGACCTCAGCACCCGCCGCAACGCGGCTTCCGCCTCCCAGGCCATCGGCCGCGTCGAAGAACTCGAACTCATCCCCGACCACCCCTACCCCGGCTCGGACGTCCACTGGCGGCTGCGGTGCGGCCGGGACGGTTGCACCTGGACCGGCGTCCTCTTCTTCTCCCACCTCCGCGCCAGCCGCGGCCACAACCGCCGGCACCCCAACTGCACCGGCAACCCCGGCACCTACCGAGCCCGCAAGACCGATGACGAACTCCTCGCCCACCTCCACGAGGTGTTCCCCGGCATCAAGTTCTGCGTCCACCCCACCCCGGCGGGCCGGACCATCGAGTGGTCCGACGGCCCGACCCTGCACCACGTCAAGGCGCACATCGGCCCCAACCAAGTCACCGCCTTCGCCCAGTCCATCGACACCTGACCTCACCGCGCCGGGCGGCGCCCACAGCCGCCCGCCGCGGGCCCAACTGACCCCGGAAGCCCACACCGTGCCCGTCGAACTCGACCTCACAGGCCTGCCCCTCGACCTCGTCCCCGTGATCATCGCCCGCACCCGCAGCGAACTCGAACAGGCCGCCCCCACGATCCCCGACGCCCACCGTCGCGATGCCACACGCGTCCACCACCGCCACCACGGCCCCGGCTGGGCCTACGTCCGCTGGGCCAACCTCCAACACCAGGGCAGCACCATCCACAACGCCCGCCACATCCTCACCGCCGACCCTCACCACCCCTGGTGGTCCCTACCCGTCCATCCCCGCTCCCCGTTCTTCCGCTTCGACCCCGACACCGGCCACCCCATCGAAGGCTCAGCCCGCCCCTACCCCCACCCCGTCACCACCGACAACACCGAACCCCTCGGCCTGTGCGCGCACTGCGGCTCCCGAGGTCGCTTCCCCGTCCGCTGCGCCGCCGACGACCCCGACCGCCACCACGAACAGCACCGCTACCCCAACGGCCGCCCTTGGAAGTACGCGACCTGCCCCGCCCACTGCCAGCCCATCACCGACCCGGTACACCTCCACACCCCGAACCTGGAGCAGCAGCCATGACCCCACGCCGCGCCTACACCGGCCCCACCCACTACCGCACCCCCAATGGGATCTTCGGAGGCCCCACCGTCACCAACGCCCCGATCCTCACCGTGCGACCCGTCGAACTGACCGCTCTCGTCAGCCACAGCCCGGCCGTCCGCCTCACCCTCGCCAACAACGCCGGACGCGGCCCGGCGCAGTTGGAGACGGTGGAATGGGGCACCCCGGACACCTGGCAGCCCGCGCCCGCCGAACCGCTCAACGCCATCGTGGCCGTACTCACCGCCGGCGGACTGCCCGCCCACCCGCACCAGACCCGAGCCGGCGACGCCGGCGCGGTCCTCCACCTGGCCCGCAAGGACCGCTACTGCCAGCTCGTGATCATCTCGCGCGGCAACGTGCTGGCCTACCAGTTCCTTGACCGCTTCGGTCACGAGCCCGCCTTCTACCGCTGGGACAACACCCGGACTGCCGACGCCCCGGCCGTCGCCCGACGCTTCTGCCACACCTTCAAGGCCCGAATCCTCCCGACCCGACCCGCTGATGCTGTACCTGGCCAACCCCTCCACCCCTGACATCCGGGCGGCGATGACCGCAGGCGACCTCGGATGTATCACCACCCCGCGCCAAGGCAACCCTGTCCCGCCCGGCGCCTGGTGGGCCGCCGACAACGGTCGCTTCGGCAAGGGCTGGCCCGGCTCCGAACGGTGGTGGACCTGGCTCACCGGCCAGGTCCACCGCTACGACCCCGACCACTGCCTCTTCGCCGTCGCCCCGGATCGCCCCTTCGATGCCCCCGCAACCCTCGCCGACTCCGCCCCCTGGCTACCGCGAATCCGATCCCTCGGCATTCCCGCGGCCTACGCCGCCCAAGACGGCTGCGACGAACCCGACCTATTGCCCTGGCCCGATTTCGACGTCCTGTTCATCGCCGGCACCACCAACTGGAAGACCGGCGTGGTCGCCGAACGCCTGGCCCGCCAAGCCCGCCAACTCGGCAAGAACGTCCACATGGGCCGCGTGAACTCCCGCCGACGCCTCCACCTCGCCGACTACTTCGGCTGCGCCACGAGCGACGGCACCTACCTGACCTATGGCCCCGACCAGAACCTGCCCCGCCTCCTGAACTGGCTCGCCGACCTCCACCACCAGCCGACACTACTCACCCCATCGCCGACCACCACACCATCACCCGTACGAGAGAGCCCCGGCCATGCCCACCCTTGACCAACTCCGCCGCCACCTCGCAACCCCGCTCGGCGCAGATCCCAACCCCGACCAGCCGACCATCGCCGGGCACCTTCTCTGGGACACCCTGACCGCCGCCGACCACATCCCCGCCGTTCACGACCACAGTGCCGGACGCGCCATCACCCTCGACTTCCCGGACGGCACCAGCATCTGGATCAGCGAGCAGGCCGACATCACCCACCCGCCCGCCGAGCATGAAGGCTGGTGCGCACTCCACTTCAGCGACCCAGCCGACCCACTCGGCGACTACGTGATGATCTACATGGGCGACGGCCTCACCCACGCCGAGGACACCGCCGCCTGCGTCGAAGCCATCACCGCCTGGATCACTGCCCACCAGGCCATCGGCGCCATCGCCCGCCAGACCGCCTACGTCACACTTCCCAAGACCATCCCCCGCGAGACGCTGCGAACCGCCTGGGAGATCGAATACGGCCACCCCGGCTTCAACGGTGGCCGCCCACCCACGGCCACCAAGCAGCACGCCGCCACGCTGATTGAACGGATCTGGGGGAAGCCCGACCCCACCAACCCGGACGCCGACCCCGCCGACCTCTGGGTCTACCTCCGCCGCGGCGCCTGCACCGCCTGCCCTTGGGAGGGCCCGAACCGACGCGACCACAACCAAGCCATCGAAGACGCCCTTGACCACACCCACCCAGCGTGGCGCCAGCTCCCCACCATGCCCGCTGGCATCAGCGGAAAGCGTGCCGCCCAGCTGGCCGCGCACCGCAACGCCGTCTATCCCACGGGCTGGTTCGACTCCGGTGGCCCCCTCAAGGTCACCACCACCACCCGCCGAGCCCGGCATGAGCCCGGCCGGTCTCCGGGCGGCGGCTACCACGTCAAGGTGTACGAGCCTCCGCAGATCACGGCTGCTGCCGAACAGCTCTCCCTGCTCTGCTGGGGCGACGGGGGTGAGTGAGTCGCAGATCGGTGGGCTGGAACTGCTACTCGGCGCGAGGGCGGGATGAACTTCCAAGAGGGGCTTGCAGCGGGTTTCCGATCACGCTACGGTCGCTTCGAAATCCGGTCCGGGGCTGTTGTGAGAATGGCCTCGGATATCCGGAGCGGAACCTTGCGGCTCCGGAAGGGCAGTCCCTTTGAGCCGCGTTCTGGGGCCAACGAGGCACCAGGTCAGATTGGGTGCGTCGACCGCACGCCGCCGATCCGGGCCTCTCCGTGGAATTTCCGTGGAAGTAGTGCCGGAGACGAGCGGTGAAAGACAGTGAAGCCTGGAGGCGGGTCAGGGTGAGAAACCTGCTCTGACCTGGTGAAACAGGTAGAGGCGACGCAAGGTAGTGAACGTCGATCAATTCGCACTCAGGACTCATAATCCCTTGGTCGTGGGTTCGAGTCCCACCCGCCCCACACCGCAAAAAGGGTCCTCACCAGGGAGAAATCTAGAGGGCCGGGGAGCCGGAACGGTCACGACGCGCCGGAAGTCACCTGGACGGTCGCGCCTTGAGGCCTGCGCCGTCCGGCAGGAGCGGCGGGTAACGCCGCCCGCTGCCCGCTGCCCGCCCCCTCGGCCCGTGGCTACGCGGGCCCGCGTGTGACGATCCCGTCCACGACCTCCTGGCACACGTCGCGCAGTTTCGTGTTGCGACTCCGGGAGGTACGGCGCAGCAGGCCGAACGCCTCGGTGGCGGTGCACCGCTCGCGCGCCATCAGCACGCCGATGGCCTGGTCGATGACGGCCCTGGTGTCCACCGCGCGGTTCATGTCCGTGACTGTTCTACGGGCCCGTTCGGCGTCCTCGCCCAGCCGCAGGATGTCGCCGAGATGGTCGGCGAGCGGGCGTGCCCGGTGGCGCAGAGCACCCAGGCCGCCCGGTGAACTCCCGTACAGGGTAAGGGCGGCGCGCGCACCGTGGCGGCGCCGGCGAAGCACGGGCAGGGCCAGTGCGAAGGTGATGGCGGCGGTGGGGCCGGGGTCGTCGAGGATGCCCTCCTGCTCCCCCCGGACGGCTCCCGCTCCGGCGGCCGGAGTGCGGGCCGCGAACTCCCGGCCCTGGCGGAGCGCCTCCAGGGTGGGGCCGGCACCGAGCTGCCGTTGCAGGGTGTAGGCCGTCAGGGCGGC
This sequence comes from Kitasatospora sp. NPDC057223, assembly GCF_042669755.1. Taxonomy (NCBI): domain Bacteria; kingdom Bacillati; phylum Actinomycetota; class Actinomycetes; order Kitasatosporales; family Streptomycetaceae; genus Kitasatospora; species Kitasatospora sp. NPDC057223. Next base: position 72,901 of record NZ_JBHUWW010000019.1, read on the forward strand.
CGGGCCGTGGTGGACCAGGACGGCCGGCCCGGCCCGCCCGCCCGTCGTCAGGCTGGCCGCGGTGACCCCGGGCAACTGGGCCAGGGCCTGGCCGAGCGCGCCGGACAGCACCTCGTTCACCGCGACCGGAGTGCCCTCCGGCAGGGCCGGGTGCCGTGCCGGGCGCGCGGACGGGACGTCGTGCAGGGAGAGGGACATGAGCAGCCTCGGGAGCGGGCGGCCACGGAGGGCCGGACACGGACGGACGACGGCGCACCGCCACCCCGCTCCCGGGCAGCCGGCCTGCCGGGCTGTACCGGGGAGCGGGGTGGCGGGTGTCAGAGCGCGAGCACCCGGATCGACGGGTGGTCGACGGTGTTCAGGTAGAGCTTCTCCCGGGTGCCCTCCTGCTCCAGCTCCAGGAGCAGGCGGTAGTGGTACACGCCCGGCTTGGCGGTGCTGAGAACGGTGCCCGCCCAGTAGTAGTAGACCGGGGTGAACGGCGAGCGCATCCGGTCCGGCATCCCGTAGATCTTGAGTTCGGTGCAGAGCTTCTGCTCCGCGACGTCCTCCTCGTCACCCCGTTCGGTGTCGAGGAAGACGATGTTGTTGATCTTCGGCATCGGTGGCCACGTCCCGTCCAGCCGCCGTTCCATGTCGAGCGGGCGGATGATCCAGTTCAGCACCTGCCCCTGCTTGCAGACGGTCTGGAGGTTGCGCGATCCCTGACCCTCGCCGCCGATGCTGTTGTCCATCATGTACATCGCGTCGGTCAGCGAGCCGGTGGCGGTCGCCCGCTCCATGTTGAGCAGCGTCACGATGTTGAGCTGGACCGAGTTGAGCTGTCCCGGGTTCTGCTTCGCCACCGTGCCACCGTCGGTGGCCCCGCTGTGCGTACTGGTCGTCAAAACTCCTCCTCAGCCGATCAGGGCGGGCGAAAGGGTGGTGGTCACCGGTTCGGTCCGGGTGCCCAGGACGAAACTGATCCGGTAGGGGACGGGCTCGGCGGAGTCCTTCTTCACCGTGCCCGTCCAGTAGGCGACGTCGGTGCCGGGGTAGACCTTGCGCTCCGGCGTGCAGAACTCCGGGTCGATCTCGATCCCGTCGATCCCGACGAACGCCTCGCACTCCAGCGCCAGCACGTTCCACAGCAGCTGGTCGCCCCGGCGGACCCGGGTCTGCAGTTCCTCGCTGCCGAGGCCCGTGGAGCCGCCCGCGAGGTTGGTGTCGTACAGGTAGAGATTGCCCTGCATGCTGCGGGACGCCAGCGCGCCCACGCAGTCCACCACCGCGGTGATGGAGATCGGCCGCTTCGGAACGGATTCCTGCGGCTTCGGTTTGGTGGCCATCTGTCTCTCCTCGTCCGGCCCGGGTTCGGGGGCTACTGCGGGAAGGCGGCCGGCGCGAGGGGCAGCAGCCCCAGGCCGGCCTTGGTGAAACCGTTGCGCTTGGGATCGCTGGTGACCCGGATCCGGGAGCGGCAGCTGAGGTCGACCGGCTCCCAGACCCAGGCGCCGTCGTGCCGCACCAGGTCGTGGAGCTGGATGTTCATGGTGTACGTGTAGGTGCCCGGCCGGGAGCTGTCCACGGTCGCGGACCAGTACCAGCCGTCGGTCACCAGATCCGGGGACCCGTACTCCGCCGGGTACATGATCTTCTGGTCGACCGCCTCGCCGAGGATGTCGGTGATGATCGGGGCCGGGTAGGAGTGCACGGCCGCGTCCGCGTCCGCCACCACCTGGCCGGTGACGTCCAGGACCTTGCGGGCGGCCGGTCCGCCGACCCGCTGGGAGTTGCCCACCGGAGCGCCGACACTGCCCCGGATCCGCTGCAGTTCCGCCGCTGCGTCGGCGGACCCGCCCGCCGCGGAGCCCGAGGGCCGGGCGCCGAGCTCCGCCAGATCGGTGAGCGCCTGCTGGTCGCTCTGCCGGGCCCGCAGCGTCTGGTAGCCGCGCGGCACCGTCGGCGGGATCGAACCGAGCGAGTAGGGGAGCCAGTTGAGCACCAGTTCGGTGCCCTGGGAGCCGTCGTTCCAGTACGAGCCGTTCATCACGGTCACCAGGTCGCCGGTGCCCTGGCCCTCGGAGCCGTGCAGCTTCATGTTGTCGAACAGGTAGACGTTTCCGTCGAGCGTCCTGGTCGCCAGCGCGTTGCCGACGTCCACGAGCACGATGATCGCGAGTTGCTGGGTCATGCGTCCGCCCTTCCGGCCGGGGCCGTGGTCAACCGCACAGCAGTGCGGAGGTGTCGAGGTGGAACAGGCTGTGCGGGCCCTGGTGCATCCGCAGCTCCAGCCGGTAGCGGTGGGGCACGCCGGGCACCATCGAGGCCGGGACGACGGCGGTCCAGTCGTCCAGGTCGAGCTGCTCGCCGGCCTCCGGCAGGCCGGTCGCGCCGGCCGCGCCGTCGGCCGTCGTACCGTCGGCGTCGGTGGTGCCGTCACTGCCGCCGGTGCCGCCGGTGCCGCCGGTGCCGCCGGTACTGTCGGTGCCGTCCGGGCCCAGGAAGGTGATGCTCCTGATCTCGACCGGCGTCTGCAGGTCGACGGCGAGCACGGACCAGCCGACCACCTGGCCGGGGCTGACCACGGTGCACAACTCGGTCGTCCCCTGGCCGGTGCTGCCCAGCGCCCCGTCGTCCACGATGCTGAGGTTGCCGTTGTGCAGCGTGCCGTCGGAGAGCGCCCCGATGACGTCCACCAGGACGATGATGTTGACCTTCGGTTTCATTTCTTCCCCTCTGCCTAGCCCCGGTCCCTGACCAGGGGCACCTTGCCGATGGCGGTCCGTTCGATCTCGGCGGACGCCCGGGCGACGAGCTGGATGCGGAATCCGTAGCCCGTCTTCTCGATCGAGGCCGGGTTGGCCTCGCCGTGGTTGAAGAGCGAGAGCGACTGCGGAAGGGCGTCGACGAAGACCTGGTGCACGATGTGCCGGCCGAGGGCGACGTCCAACTGGTAGCTCAGCCCGGCGACGTCGTCGACCGAGGCCAGCAGGACCAGTGACCTGCTCTCCCGGTGGTTCACGAACTGGACGTCGTGGGCCAGCTCGCCCAGGTCCGGCCCGCCGGCCAGCAGCAGTCGCTCGCACACCGCGCGGTAGGCGTGCGACGCGGAGTACTGGCTGTCGTTCAGGTGCAGCACCTCACCCGTCCGGCCGGCGAACTCGAACTGCTGGGTCTTCAGCTCCGGCCCGTCGAACCGGGGCCTGCGGATCATCCGGTCACCGAGCTTGAGCCGCAGCAGCGGTGCCTCGTGCCCGTGCAGCCGGGTGACCACCAGCTCGCCCTCCTCGCCCTCGGCGACCCAGTTGCCCTGCTCGTCGACGATCTCGACCAGGTGCAGGCCCGGGACGGCCGACAGCACCGGCGACCCGGCACGGAGCTGGAGGCCGATGGTCTCCGCCTGGGTGGCGGCGAAGTAGCTCAGCACCACCACGTTCGGGTAGACCGCGAGGAGCTCCGCCCGCTTGCGCTGGGACAGCACTCCGCTGCCGTAGAGCGCCACCCGGAAACTCTCCCGGGCCTCCAGGCTCATGCCCGCCCCGAGCTCGCTCAGGATCGCGATGCCCGCGGTGATCCCCATCAGGGCTTTCGGCCCCGGGTAGCCGAACATGTGCTCCAGCACCGGTGCCGTGACCGGCCCCGCACCGATGTAGTTGACCCCGGGCACCTGCTGCAGCACCCCGCCGACCATGGTGCCGCTGCTCCACATCTGGTAATCGGCCAGTGTCGTGCACAGCCACTTGGGGGTGTTGCCCGGCAGGTAGTGGGCGAGCTGGTGGGTGCCCATGAAACGGCCGGCGATCTCGTACGTGTCGCGGAGCTCGCTGAGCGGGTAGACGGTCTCCAGCGGCAGGCCGCCGCTGGTGCCGCCGCTCGCCACGATCTCGAAGCCGCCGTGGCCGAGCGGCACGACCATGCCCGGGCGCGCGCCCATGAAGAAGTCCCGCTGGAGGTCCTTGTCGGAGAGCGGGACGCGCTGCCACGCCTCCCAGTCCGCCGGGGCACCGGTCACCCCGGCGTCGGCCAGCCGGCTCTGCCAGAGCGGGTTCAGCAGCACCGTGTTGACGAGCTGCTGGGCCCGGCGCAGGGCCAGTGCGTCCTGCACCGTGTGCGAGATCCGGCTGTACGGGGCCTGGCAGACCCGCTCGCACTCGCGGAGCTTGGAGGCGAAGGAGGGCAGCGTGCGGACGGCGTCGATGCCTTCGGGCTTCACCTCCCAGTCGGGGATCAGCCAGTTCGCCAACTCCTCGGCGCTGCCGGGGGAGAGCGTGCCGTGGGCGGTGTGGGGGGCATGGGCGGCGTGGGTGACGCCCGGGGCCTGTGCGGTGTCCGTCATCGGTTTCCCCTCGCGGTGGTCCGGATGTCCTGCGCGGCGTGCCGGATCTCGTGCAGCAGCATCCGGAAGTGCTCGGTCGTGGTCTCGTGGTTCATCAGCACCACCCGCAGGGCGGCGGTGCCGTCGATGTCGACCTTGGAGATGAAGAAGGTGCCGTTCTGTTTGACACGGTTGCGGATCGCGACCTGGAGGCGGTGCAGCTCCCGCTCGTCCGCCGGGCCCGGGTCGGAGAGCCCGGCGGGCCGGTGGCGGAAGCAGAGGATGTTGGCCTCCGGCCGGTGCAGGACCTCGAAGTCGGGCTGTTCCAGGAGGACTTCGTACGCGAGGGCCGTGGCGCGGCACAGCTGCTCGATCTTGTCGGCGAACAGGGCCCGGCCGTACACCGACCACAGGGTCCAGAGCGCCATGATCATCGGCCGCTTGGTGCACTCGAACGTCCGGTCGCCGCTGTCGAGTGCGGTGTACGGGTCGGGTTCCTCGTCGAACACGTAGCTGGCCTGCTGGCGGAACGCCCCCAGGCTGTGCTCCCGCTCCCGGTAGAAGAGCAGTGTGCAGGGGGCGGGGACGAACATCATCTTGTGCGCGTCCCAGGTGAGGGAGTCGGCCTTCGCGATGCCGCGCAGCTTCGCGCGCAGCCGGTCGGACACCAGCAGGCTCGCGCCGTGCGCGCCGTCCACGTGCAGCCAGGCGCCGCGCCGGTGCGCCAGGTCGGCGAGTTCGTCGAGCGGGTCGAAGGCCCCCACCGACGTACTGCCGGCCGAGGCGACCACGCAGAACACCCGGAGCCCGCGCCGCTCGGCCGCCGCCAGGGCCGTCTCCGCCCGGACGGGGCAGATCTGCCGCTCCTCGTTGAGCGGCAGCCGGACGATCTGCGCCTCGCCGATGCCCAGCACGCCGGCGGCGCGCGAGACGCTGTAGTGGACGTCCTCGCCCACCGCGATCGCCGGCCGCCCGTCCCCGGCCGCACCGGGGCCGCCCTCGGCCCAGAAGTCGGGGAACGCCTTGTTCCTGGCCGCCAGCAGGGCCGTCAGGTTCGCCAGCGAGCCTCCGGAGGTGGTCAGCATCTCGAACCGGCCGGCCGGCCAGCCGATGAACCGGTTCAGCTCCTCCGCCATGATCTGCTCCGCCACGTTCGGAAGTTGGGCCGCCTCGTAGAAGGACGAGGGCTGGTTGACCACCGAGCTGACGAACTCGACGACGCCCGCGAGCGGAACGACACCGGAGAACTGACGTCCCATCGAGCCGGGCGAGTGGACCGCGATTCCGGTCCGGACGTACAGGTCCAGGATTCCGGCGAGCTTCGCCCCGTCGAAGTCGGCGACACGCTCGTGCTCGGTGGTCATCAAGGCCCGGGCGGCCCGGGAGAGTACGGCCGGATCGACCAGTTCGAGCCCTCTGACCGATTGGTCGGAGAGATGTTTCTCCAGGATCCCGACGGCCGTTTCGGAATTCTCCCGGAACAGCTGGACGTCGAACACTTCTTTCATTTCGCTGTCCGTGTACGACTTGAACACGAGTGGCCCCCTTGAAAGCCTCCGGCCCGTGCATCCGTGGCCGCCGAAGGGCGGAACGGGTACGCGACGGGCCCTCCGCGCACACCGCCGCGAATTCGCGCCCACGGTGCGGGAGGGGCCGGACGGCGCGCCTGCCACCTGCGCGCCGCATGCCGGACATGAGAAGTGCTTGTCGGGGAGCCGGCCTGGTCTGTCTGCTGGCCGGCGTCCGCGGCGGGGCTGTGTGGCCGACGGAAGCCACGAGCCGATCATCGCCGCTGTGTTGCGGGTGGCAGGACGTGCCGGACTGCGGCCGTCCTTCAGGCGGAGGAATTCGGGAACGGACTCCGGCGCCCCCGTGCAGGCGGGTTCCCGGTCTGATCCCGCAATGACGGGTAAGGGTGGGGCAATATTCGAACGGGCTTTCGCTGCTGCTTCGGCACCCCCGGCAGCAGTCGTGACCCGACCACGTCACTGATACTAGTCAGGCGAATTCCGGATGTAATTCAAATCGGGTGAGCGCGGCCACAATGGCCAGAATCCGGTGGGCAGGTCCTGATATGGCTCGTGAGGCGCTCTTGTGATCGTCCGGGGGCTCTGCGAACATGCCACACCCGGCCGCCCGCTGTTCTCGCCCGCGCGACGGCCGTCCCGGAGCCGTTTCAGGTGGCGGGGACCGGGGCGCCGGCCAGGGCGGCCAGTGCCGCGAGGATGTCCGACGGCTCGGCCCGCCGGGTGAAGTCGGAGTCGACGAACGCCCAGCGGACCGTCCCGTCGCGGTCGATGACGTACGTCGCGGCGAGCGGAAGCGTGCGAGGGAGCTCCGTGCCGCCGGCGCCGAACCGGGCGTGGACGGCGCTCAGCTCCGCCGGGAGGTCGTACGCCAGGCCGTACTCTCCGGCGGTGCCCGAACCGGGGTCGCTGAGCACCTCGAAGGCGAGGGCGTGCTGCTCGGCCAGGGACAGCGAGTCGTCGGGCGGCTGCGGCGAGACGGCGACCAGTTGTGCGCCCAGGGCCGTGATGGCGGCGTGTGCCTGCTGCAGGGCGCGCAGGGCCAGGTTGCAGTACGGGCACCAGGCGCCGCGGTAGAAGGTCAGGACGACCGGCCCCAGGGCGAGCAGGTCGGCCAGGGCGACGGTGCGGCCGGTGGCCGACGGCAGCCGGAAGTCCGGGGCCGGGCCGCCGACGCCGAGGGCGTTCCCGGCCCGGCCGCCGGCGGCGAGCTCGGCCGCCGCCCGGTCCATGACCTCCCGCACGTCGGCGGGGATCTGCTGCTGCCGGGCCTGGTGGAAGGCGCGCAGTTCGGCGTCAAGGCTCATCGAGGAGGGCTTTCTGTGCTGGTCACGGCGCCGCGGCGGGCCGCCGTCCCATCCTCGCGGACCGGCCGGCCGCCACCCCGGGCGGCTCGCCGGTGGCCCGCCGGTCCGTATCCTGGCCGGATGCTCACCGCCACCACCCTGCCGACGCCGCTGGAGCAGGTCACCGATCCGGCGCTGGCCCGGGCCGGGGTCGAGCTGCGCCTGAAGCGGGACGACCTGCTGCACCCCGCCGTCCCGGGCAACAAGTGGCGCAAGCTGATGCCCAATCTGACGGCGGCCCTGGCCCAGGGGCACACCCGGCTGCTCACCTTCGGCGGGGCGTACTCCACCCACCTGCGGGCCACCGCCGCCGCCGCGCAGGCCCTGGGGCTGTCCAGCGTGGGGCTGGTCAGAGGGGCCGAACTGGCCGGGCTGCCGCGCAACTGGTCGCTGCGGGCGGCCGAGGCGGCCGGGATGGAGCTGGCGTTCCTCACCCGGTCCGCCTACCGGGAGATGGCGGGCCGCCCGGACGACCCGGCGGTCGCGGCGGAGCTGCTGGCCCGCTGGGGCCGCGCCCTGGTGCTGCCCGAGGGCGGCTCCAACGGGCCGGCGGTGACCGGCGTGGCGGCGGCGGTGGCCGAGATCCCCGGCCTCGGGCCGCAGGACGTGCTCTGCTGCCCGGTCGGCACCGGCGGCACCCTGGCGGGCCTCGCGGCCGGCCTGCCGCCCGGCGCCCGGGCGCTCGGGGTGGCGGTGCTGCGCGGCGGCGAGGGCTACCTGGAGGGCGAGGTGACCCGGCTCCACCGGGCCGCGTACGGGCGCGAGTTCGCCAACTGGCGGATCGACCACGGGCACCACGGCGGCGGCTACGGCAGAGTCCCGGCGGAGCTGGAGGCGTTCGCCGCCGACTTCGAGCAGCGGCACGGTACGGCCCTGGAGCGGCGCTACGTCGCCAAGGCGCTGCACGCCGTCCACGACCTCGCGGCGACGGGCGGGCTGGCGCCGGGCACCCGGGTCACCGTCGTGGTCACGGGGCTGCCGGATCCGGCGTAGCGGCCTCGGGCCCGCCCGTGCGGAGCCCGTCCATGAACAGGTCGAGGAGGTGCTCGGTGCGGGTGGCCATCGACGGGGACTGGCCGGTGATCCAGCCGAGCGCGTTGACCATCGCGAACAGGTCGGTGCCGTCGACGTCGGGGCGGACCGTCCCGGCGTCCTGGGCGTGCTCCAGCAGCCGGCCGGCGGCCTCGTGCATGGCCGTGCAGGAGGCGTGCAGGGCCGATTCGGGTTCGTCGACGGTGGCCATCAGCGAGGCGGCCAGGCCCCGGTAGGTGCCGGTGCCGAGGGTGAAGCCGCGCAGCCACTCGGCCAGCGCGGCCTCCGGCAGGAGGCTGCCCCGGAGTTCGTCCGCGCGGGCGGCGAGCTGGTCGAACCGGTCGCGGAGCAGGGCCTCCAGCAGGGCGTCACGGGTCGGGAAGTGGCGGTAGAGCGTGCCGAGGCCGACGTCCGCGCGGCGGGCGACGTCACGCAGGGAGGCCTGGGTGCCCTGCTCCTCGACGACGGCCCGGGCCGCTTCGAGGATGCGTCCGTGGTTGCGCTGGGCGTCGGCGCGTTGCCCGCGGGCGGCGGGCGGTTCCTCTCCGGTCATGCGGGCTCCCGGTGTTGACAATCGGAACAGTGCTCCGGTTAGTATCCGGAACACTGCTCCGCATCATACGCGGGGCGCCTGACGCTGGGGGAGAACATGGCACGGGCACGGATGATGAAGGCCGTCCGGGTGCACGCATTCGGCGGGCCCGGGGCCCTGCGGTACGAGGAGGTGTCCCGGCCCGTCCCCGGGCCGGGCGAGGTGCTGGTCCGCGTGCACGCGGCCGGCTTCAACCCGCCGGACGCCTACGCGCGGGCCGGCTTCGCGAACATCCCGGCGGCCGTCCGGCCGGTGCTGCCGCTGCCGTTCACCCCCGGCTCGGACATCTCCGGCGTGATCGCGGAGCTCGGTCCGGACGTCACCGGGTGGGCGGTCGGGGAGGCCGTCCTCGGCCTGGTGCGCTTCCCGTCGTCGCCCGGCAACGGCGCCCGCGGGTACGCGCAGTACGCGACGGCGCCGGTGGCGCACCTCGCGCGCAAGCCGGAGGGCCTGGACCACGTCCACGCGGCCGGCCTGCCGATGGCCGGACTCACCGCACACCAGTTCCTCTTCGAGCACATCGGCCTCGCGCCGGGCAGCACCGTGCTCGTCAACGGCGCGGCCGGCGGGGTCGGGCACTTCGCGGTCCAGTTGGCCAAGGGGGCCGGCGCCCACGTCGTCGGTGTCGCCTCGGGACGCCACGAGGCGTTCCTGCGGGCCCTGGGAGCGGACGGCTTCGTCGACTACACGACCACCGCGGTGCCCGACGCCGTACGCGAGGCGGACCACGTCCTCGACACGGTCGGCGGGCCGCACGGCCACCGCCTGCTCGCCGCCGTCCGCGACGGCGGCACGGTCAGCCCGGTCTTCTCCGGCGAGTACCACCGCGAGCGGGCGGGGGAGCGGGGCATCACCTTCCCGTCCGGGCAGGTGTACTCGGACGGGCCGCGGCTGGCCGGGCTGGCCGGACAGGCCGCGGCGGGCGGCCTGCGGGTGGCGGTGGACAGCGTCTTCCCGCTCGACCGCGCCGCCGACGCGCACGAGCGCGCCGCGCGGGGCCACGTCCAGGGCAAGATCGTCCTGCGGGTGGCCGAGGAGGGCGACCCCGACGCGGAGTGACCCCGGGGGTGCGGGTCAGCCGAAGGTCAGGTCGCTGCAGGGGTCGGCCGCGGCGTTGCGGGAGTTGTCGGCTATGCCGGACGGGATGCTCGACGGGATCGCTGACGCGGCGGCGGAGGCCCCCGCGGTGGCACCGGCCTTCGCACCGGCGGCGGCGTCATCGGCCGGCCCGTCCGGCACGGCGTCCCGGCCGAGGGTGACCACCACGCCGTCCGTGGCGGCGTCGGCGACCAGCCGGGCACCCGGGAAGAGCGCGGCCAGCTCCTCGGCCGTCGCCCGTGCGGCCGGGGCGTAGTCGATCTCGGTGGTGAGCCGGCTGCCGCCGTCGCCGAGGGTGACGTCCTGGTAGCCCTTGGCCCGCAGTGTCCGGGCGGTCTGGGTGGCCAGCCCCGTGGTCTTCGTCCCGTTGACGACCACGATCGGGGTGGTGGTCGCCACCGGGGCGGGCGGGGGCGGCGGGGTGCTGGGCGAGGCGGCGGCCTGGTCGGGCACCTGGCCGGTGGCCTGCCCGTCGAGCGTCCGGTCCTGGCGGAGCAGCGCCCACAGGGTGTCCACGTCGGGGTGGACGAGCGCGACCCGGTCACCCTGGAAGCGCCAGGGCGTGGTGACGAAGGTGATGTCCGCGAGCTTGATGCTCTGCAGCGACTGCGCGAAGTCGACGAGCTTCATCGCGGTGCCGAGGCCCTCGTCGACGGTCAGCGCGCGGGTGGCGGCGTCGGCCAGCGGGAGCAGGGTGCTGAGCGAGAACCCCTGGTCCTGGACCTTGCGGATCATCGAGGAGAGGAAGGCCTGCTGACGCTTCATCCGGCCGATGTCCGAGTTGTCGCCGAAGCCGTAGCGGGCCCGGAGGAAGTCGACGGCCGGCTGGCCGGATATCTTCTGCGGGCCCTTGGTGAGGTGGATGTCGTGGGAGTTCACGTCGTTGGGCACGCAGACGTCCACGCCGTTGATGGCCTCGGTCATCGCCGCGACACCCCGGAAGTCGACCACGATGGTGTGGTCGATCCGCAGGCCGGTCAGCGCCTCCACGGTGTTCTGGGTGCAGGCCGGGTTGCCCTGCGGGAACTGGCCGACGGTGAAGGCCTCGTTGAACATCTGCCCGGTGCGGGGGGCGGTCCACTGGCCGGTCGGCAGCTTGCAGGACGGGATGGTGACGAGGGCGTCGCGGGGTATCGAGACGCCGACGGCGTGCCGGTGGTCCGCGTAGACGTGCAGCAGGATCGCGGTGTCGGAGTGGCCGACGCCGACGTCGCCGCCGCCGAGCTGGTCGTTGCCGCCGTCCCGGGTGTCGGAGCCCAGGACCAGGACGTTCACCGGCAGCTTCGCGCCGGGCGTGACGGGCACCGGCGCGGGCGGGCGGCTGGTGGCGACGCCGCCCGGGTCGAAGGTGGTGATGTTGTTGTCGAGGCGGTGGTAGAACCAGGCGCCCGCGCCGACGGTGGAGAGCACCAGGACGGCGGCGAGGCCGATGGCGGTTCTGGCGATCCGCCGGCGCCTCGGCGCGCGGCTGCGCCGGCCGTCGTCACCGCGGCCGTCGCTGCGGCCGTTCGTGGGATCGCTCATTGCCTCCGTGCTTCCTGTGCGGCGACCGGCCGGGGCCGGTGTTGTGCTGACAGGGGTAAGACGCTTCGGCAATGCGTTCGGTTACACACCGAGGGCGGCGAACCGCCGGATGTGACCGGTATCACGGCCCGGAGCGGTTGCGCATCGGGGCAAAAGGGGCGCCGGTGGCCGCCGTCGGACGCCCGGGCGGTCCGCTCAGGCGGACGGGTCCGCGGCCGTCTCGCGGCCGACGCCCTCCAGCATCCGGCGCAGCAGGTCGCGCAGGACCGCCCGCTCGTCGGCGTCCAGGGTGGCCAGCGGCTCGCGGGCGAAGTTCAGCGACTCGCGCAGCTCCTCGGAGGCGGCGCTGCCCGCTCCGGTCGCGGCGACCAGCTTGACCCGGCGGTCCTGCCGGTCGGCCTCCCGGGTGACGAAGCCGCGGGTCTCCAGCCGGTCCACGATGCCGGTGATGTTGGATGGCTCGCAGCTGAGGGTCTGGGCGATGTGGCGCATCGGCATCGGGCCGCGGCGCAGCAGCGCGAGCACCTTGGCCTGGGCCCCGGTGAGCGAGCGGGCGGCGGCGGCCTCCTCGTACTCGCGGTGGAAGAGCGCGACCAGGTTGGCCATGAGGTCGACGACCTCACGGGTGATCGCATCGGTCGGCGGCGGGGCGACCTCGGTCGGCGTGGTGTCCATGCCGTCCAGCCTACCTGAACAGTTGACAACATGAACCTTTCATGTCCATGGTTGCTTCAGTACTTCAACCTTCCATGTTGACCGGTATTTCGGCGGCCCGGCCCACCCCGGCCCGGCCCCCGGCCCGACCCCAACCCCGACCTTCGAACGCAAGGAGCAACCGATGGCAGACCAGGCCGTACCCACCGCCGCGCGTGAGTGGCACCTCGCCGCCCGCCCGCAGGGCTGGCCCACCCCGGCGGACTTCGCGCTGGTCGAGGCGCCCGTCCGGCAGCCCGGCCCGGGCGAGATCCTGGTCCGCAACGAGTACCTCTCCGTCGACCCGTACATGCGCGGCCGGATGAACGACGTGAAGTCCTACGTCCCGCCGTTCCAGCTCGGCCGGGTCATGGACGGCGGGGCGGTCGGCCGCGTGGTCGCCTCCGAGGCCGAGGGCATCGAGCCCGGCGACGCCGTCCTGCACGGCGCCGGCTGGCGCGAGTACGCCACCGTGGACGCCAAGCACGCGGTGAAGGTGGACGCCCAGGCGGCCCCGCTCTCCTACTACCTCGGCGTGCTCGGCATGCCCGGCCTCACCGCCTACGCCGGCCTGCTCGACGTGGCGGACTTCAAGCCCGGCGACAGCGTCTTCGTCTCCGGCGCGGCCGGCGCCGTCGGCTCGCTGGTCGGCCAGATCGCGAAGCTCAAGGGCGCCTCCCGGGTGGTCGGCTCGGCCGGCTCGGCGGAGAAGGTCGCCCGGCTGACCGGCGAGTACGGCTTCGACGCCGCCTTCAACTACAAGGACGGCCCCGTCCGCGAGCAGCTGGAGAAGGCCGCCCCCGAGGGCATCGACGTGTACTTCGACAACGTCGGCGGCGAGCACCTGGAGGCCGCGATCTCCAGCCTCAAGGTGCACGGCCGGGCCACTCTGTGCGGCGCCATCGCGCAGTACAACGACACCTCCGCGCCCACCGGGCCGCGCAACCTGGCACTCGCCATCGGCAAGCGGCTGCGCCTGCAGGGCATGCTGGTCGGCGACCACGCGGCGCTGCAGCCGCAGTTCACCGCCGAGGTGGCCGGCTGGCTACGGGACGGCAGCCTCACCTACGACGAGACCGTGGTGGACGGCGTGGAGAACGCCGCCGAGGCCTTCATCGGCCTGCTGCGCGGCGGCAACACCGGCAAGATGGTGGTCCGCCTCGGCGGGTGACCGCCCCCGGGCCGCTCTCCTGTCGCCCCGTCGGCCCGCCCGGGCCGGCGGGGCGGTTTGCGTACGGGCGCGGGGAGGAGGGGCGCACTACCGCGGTCCGGGCGGATCCGAAAGAGCGTCACCCCTGGTGGGCGGCAGCGCGGTACGGTGGAACCGCCCTCTCATGGGGCCGTTCGGGGGAGAGATCCGATCGAGGGGTGGACCTCCTTGAGGATCCGACTAACATTGAGTGAAAGCCTGTCCGTTTTGCTCAATTTAGTGGCTTAATGTCGGCTATCTTGGGTAACTGTGGATCAACTGCAGGCACGAGGCAGCTGGGGAAGGCGACCCTCGTCCACAGCCTGGAGGTCCCGGTGACGACACGTGGAGTCCTGTACATCCACTCAGCGCCCCGCGCGCTGTGCCCGCACGTCGAGTGGGCGGTGGCGGGCGTGCTCGGTGTGCGGGTGAGCCTCGACTGGATCCGCCAGCCGGCCGCGCCCGGCCACTGGCGGGCCGAGTTCTCCTGGCAGGGGGAGCCCGGTACCGCGTCGAAGCTCGCCTCCGCCCTGCGCGGCTGGCAGCTGATGCGCTACGAGGTGACCAGCGAGCCCTGCGCGGCCGCCGAGGGCGAGCGCTTCAGCAGCACGCCCAGCCTCGGCATCTTCCATGCCGTGACGGGCATCCACGGCGACATCCTGATCCCCGAGGACAGGCTGCGGGCCGTCCTGCTGCGGGCCCGCAGCGAGGGCACCGACCTGGAGGCCGACATCTCCCGGCTGCTCGGCAAGCCCTGGGACGACGAACTGGAGCCGTTCCGCTACGCGGGTGAGGGCGCCCCGGTGCGCTGGCTGCACCAGGTCGTCTGACCGGGCGCGCCGCCGCCGCGACCGGCGCTGGCGCGTCCGACAGGCGCGTCCGGCAGACGCGTGCAACGGGCTCGGACAACGGGCGTGTACGCCTGGCGTGTACTGACAGTGGGGCCCGCGCTCATCGAG
>NZ_JBHUWW010000020.1:0-86598 GCF_042669755.1 Kitasatospora sp. NPDC057223
GTGGTGCGCGGACCGGTCGGCGGCCGGATGCCGCGCACCACCGCGAGCCGGGTACCGGGTCACTTCTTGCGCGCGACGCCGGCCCAGTAGTACGCGGCCTCCGGGTCGGCCGGGGCCTCGCCGTCGGGCAGCCACCCCATGACGGGGGAGACACCCGGCTCCAGCAGCTCCCAGCCGTCGAAGAACGCGGTCACCTCCGCGCGGGAGCGCGGCACCAGCGTCATGCCGCCCTCGCGCGCGGCGGCGGCGACCTGGCCGACCGACTCCGGGTCGAAGTCCTGGGTGGGGTGGGTGAGCGCGATACAGCTCCCGGAGGGCAGCGCGTCGCGCAGCGCGGCCACCTTGCCCCACGGGTCGTCCGCGTCGGCGATCAGCATCAGGACGGCGATCAGCAGCAGGCCGACCGGCTGCTCCAGGTCCAGCGTCGAGGTCAGGGCCGGGTCGGCCAGCAGCTTTTCGGCGTTGCCCAGGTCGGCGTGGATGTAGCTGGTGCGGCCGGCCTCGTCGCTGACCATCAGCGCGCGGGCGTGGGCCAGCACGATCGGGTCGTTGTCCACGTAGACCACGCGGGCGTCGGATGCGATGGCCTGGGCGATGTCGTGGGTGTTGGGGGAGGTGGGGATGCCCGTCCCGAGGTCGAGGAACTGCCGGATGCCCTGGTCGCGCACCAGATGGCGGACCGCGCGGGCCTGGAAGGCGCGGTTCTCCTTGGCCATGGCGCGAATGCTGGGGATCGCCTGCCCGATCGCGTCGCCCATCGCGCGGTCGGGGGCGAAGTTGGTCTTCCCGCCCAGCCAGTAGTCGTAGATCCGGGCCGAGTGCGGCTTGCTGGTGTCGACGCCGAGGCGCTCCCAGTCACCCACGTCGGTACGGTCCGCATCGCCCTGCTGGGGAAAAGTCTGACCAGTCGTCATTAGTACTTCCTCTGGAGGCAGATCATCACACTGCGGTCAGGGTAGCGGTGCCGGTCGGGTCCGGAGGGGCGTATCCACGGCCGGGGCCGGGGGATGCTTGCGCCGTCCGGGTGATGATCGGGGCCCCGGGCGGTGCGGTGCGGGAGGGGCGGGACCAATCGGGGGAGGGATCGGACATGTTGTCGTATCGTCAGCTCGTATCCCGAAGAGTGTTTCTGGTGGCCCTCGGTGCCACCGTTCTGTCCGCCGAGGGCTGTGGCCGGCTGCTGCAGGGGGAGCGCGACGGCGCCCCGCCCGCCGTACCCGAACCGGCTCCCGCCCCCTCACCGGCGCCTGCCGTCAGTCCCGCGCCTGCCCCCGCGCCCTCGCCGTCACCCCTCGTGTCCAGAGCGCTCGACCCGGCGGAGAACCGGCCGCTGCTCGAACTCTCCCGCGAGCGGCGAGCGGTGGCGATCACCGTGGACGACGGCCCGGACCCGCGCTACACCCCGGCGGTACTGGCGGCCCTGCGCCGGCACGGGATCCGGGCCACCTTCTTCGTGGTGGGGCGGAACGCGGCGGCCCACCCGGCCCTCGTCCGGGCCATCGCGGACGAGGGCCACCACCTCGCCAACCACAGCTGGTCGCACCCCGACCTGCGGCACCTACCGGAGGCCCAGGTCCGTGCCGAGCTCCAGCGCACCTCCGAGCTGCTGGAGAAGGCCACCGGCCGGGCGACGACCTGGTTCCGCGCGCCCGGCGGGGACTGGGCGCCGGTGACGATGCGGGTCTGCTCGGCACTGGGCCTTCGGCCGATGGGCTGGTCGGTGGATCCGGCCGACTGGGCGCGACCCGGCACCGCGAAGATCACCTCCCGGGTGCTGGGCGCCGTACGGCCGGGCTCCATCGTGCTCAACCACGACGGCGGCGGTGACCGCTCGCAGACCGTCGCGGCGCTGCGCGCCTACCTCCCGGTGCTCATCGACCGGGGCTACGCGTTCACCGCGCCGCCTTGACGGCACCTCAAACGCCTTGCCCCCTATGCGTAGCGGCTTAGGGGGCAAAACCACTCAAAAGGGTGAAAAAGAAGAACCGTTTCGCCACTTTTGCGGCCCCTAGGGTGATTCTGCACCGCACCACTTGGAAAAGGATCACCTCTCATGCGTCTCCGCAACGCCGCGATCGCCGCCGCCAGCGCCGTCACCCTCGTGCTGGCCATTCCGGGCTCGGCCTCGGCCACCGTCGGCGAGTTCCGCTACACCTACCGCGACGCCGGCGCCGAGAACACCGGCTGGCTCGTCGACCCGCCGAGCGGACACTGCATCAACCTGGACGAGGCGACCGACGAGGAGCCGGCCTACGCCCCGAAGAACTGGACGGTCTCGGCCGCCCGGGTCTTCCTCGGCTCCGACTGCGACGAGGCCGGGCCCGACTTCGTGCTGCGCCCCGGCGGCGGAGCATCCGACCGGCTGCTGGTGCGCTCGGTCCGCTTCTCCTGACCGCACCCTCCGCCGACCGAATCCTCCGCCGACCGCGCCGTTCACCGACCGCGGCGGCTCCGGGCGCGAGGCGTCCCGCCCGCCGCCGGGGCGGTCGTCCGGGCCGCTGCCGCGAACTCCGGGACACATCCGCCGGGCTGCTGGCACACTGTCGCCACCCGGCACGGCGGTGTGCCCAGAGCAGCAGGAGCGGCAGTGCGGATACGGAGACCGGACCACACCACCCGGGCGGGCCGGGCCGTCCTGGTCGCAGCTCTGCTCGCGCTGCTCGCCGGGGGGTTCGGGATCCGGCACGCGCTCGACCGCGACACCGTGCAGCCGGCCGCCGCCGGTCAGGACGCCGATGCCGGGAGCGCCGCCGCCCGTGTCATCCCGGCGCCGCTCACCGCCACCGCCGGCAGCGGCGCCGGCTACACCCTCTCCGGGCGGACGGTGATCACCACGGCCGACGCCGACGGGCCCGTCCGCCGGCTCGCCGAGCAGCTCGCGGCCGGCCTGCGCCGCTCCACCGGCCTGCCGCTGCCGGTCACGGCACCGGCAGGCCGGGATGACGCCCCCGGCGGCCGGATCGACCTGAGACTGGACCCGGCCCTCCCCGAGGAGACCGGCCCCGAGGGCTACCGGCTGGAGACCGGCCCGACCGGCGTGCTGATCACCGCCCGTACCGACGCGGGTCTCTACCGGGGCACCCAGACGCTCCGTCAGCTGCTCCCGCCGCAGATCGACGGCCGGACCCGGGCCGACGCCGACTGGACGCTGGCGCCGGTCTCCGTCACCGACCGGCCGCGCTACCCGTACCGGGGCGCGATGCTCGACGTCGCCCGGCACTTCTTCTCGTTGGACGAGGTGAAGGAGTACGTGGACCGGCTGGCCCTGTACAAGTTCAACCACCTGCACCTGCACCTGACGGACGACCAGGGCTGGCGGCTGGCGGTTCCCGGCCGGCCGGAGCTGACCGGGATCGGCGCGGCCACCGAGGTCGGCGGCACCCCGGGCGGCTTCTACACCGAGGCCGACTACCGCGAGATCGTCCGCTACGCGCAGGAGCACTACCTGACGGTCGTCCCCGAGATCGACCTGCCCGGTCACACCAACGCGGCACTCACCGCCTACCCCGAACTCGACTGCTCGGGCGGGCCCACGCCCCGGCCGTACACGGGCGTCGAGGTCGGCTTCAGCCTGATCTGCCCCACCGACGAGCGCACCTTCGCCCTCACCGGCGAGGTGATCACCTACCTGGCGGCGCTCACCCCCGGCCCGTACCTGCACATCGGCGGTGACGAGGTGAAGACGCTCGGGCCGGCCGCGTACCAGGAGTTCGTCCGCCGGGTCGGTGCGCAGGTCAGGGCAGCCGGCAAGACTCCGGTCGGCTGGCACCAGACCGCTTCGGCCGTCGGCCCCGCCGGTGTCGGGATGCTGGAGTACTGGGGCAAGGCCGGGGAGGGCGCGGCCGAGGCGGCGGCGGGTGCCGGGTCCGGGGCACAGGTGATCATGGCACCGGCCGACCACGCGTACCTGGACATGAAGTACGACCCGGGCACCTCGCTCGGGGTGCGGTGGGCCGGCACCGTCGACGTCCGGGCCGCCTACTCCTGGGACCCGGACACGCTGATCGCCCTGCCGGCCGGCTCGGTCGCCGGGATCGAGGCGCCGCTGTGGACGGAGACCCTCCCGTCACTCGCCGAGGCGGACCGGATGGCGCTGCCCCGGCTGCCCGTGCTCGCCGAGGTCGGCTGGTCGGCGCAGGCCGGCCGGGACTGGGAGGGCATGCGGCGACGGCTGGCCGCCCAGGCTCCGCGCTGGGACGCGGCCGGGTTCGGCTACGACCGGCGCCCGGAGATCCCCTGGCCGTAGCTCGACGAGCCCTCCCCGGTGGCGGACGCGTAGCGTGGTGACAAGGAGATTGGTCTGCCAATCCGATCATCGCGCCGCGCTCCGGCCGACGTCCGACGCCCGCCTGCGGCCCGATGGCCTAGGAGGAGCGATGACTGTGCAGGAGCTGGATCCGGCGAAACAGGAAGCCTTCGCCGGACGGATGGTGCAGATGCTCAACGACGGCTGCCTCGCCCTGATGAGCAGCCTCGGCCACCAGAGCGGGCTGTTCGACACGCTGGCCGGGCTGCCGCCGTCCACCGTGCAGGAGGTCGCGGGAGCCACCGGTCTCAACGAACGGTACGTGCGTGAGTGGCTGGGTGCGATGGTGGTCGGCGGGGTGGTCGAGTACGACCCGGTGGCCGCGACGTACGCGCTGCCGCCGGAGCACGCCGCCTCGCTCACCCGGGCCGCAGGGCCGGACAACCTGGCCGGGCTGATGCAGGACCTCTCGATGATGGGCGAGGTGGAGCAGCGGATCCTGGAGGCCTTCCGGAACGGCGGCGGGGTTCCGTACTCCGCCTACCCGAGGTTCCAGGAGCTCCAGGCCGAGGAGTCCAGCCGGGTCTACGACGCGGCTCTGGTCGGGAGCATCGTGCCGGTCGTCCCGGGGCTGGCCGCGCGCCTGGAGTCCGGGATCGACGCCCTCGACGTGGGCACCGGCCAGGGGCACGCGGTGAACGTACTGGCGCAGGCCTACCCGCGCAGCCGGTTCCACGGGCTGGACATCTCCGAGGAGGGCATCACGGCGGCCCGCGCCGAGGCCGCCGCCCGGGGTCTGGCGAACGCGGAGTTCGAGGCCGGCGACTCGGCGGAGCTGACCGGTGCGTACGACCTGATCACGGCGTTCGACGTGATCCACGACCTGGCCCGGCCGACCCGCACACTGGCTGCCATCGCCGGTGCGCTGCGCGAGGACGGCGTGTTCCTGATGGGCGACGTTGCGGCCTCCAGCAAGCTGGAGGAGAACATCGAGCACCCGCTGGCGCCCGCGCTCTACACCTTCTCGGTCTTCTACTGCATGACGGTCTCGCTGGCCCAGGGCGGCGAGGGCCTGGGCACGGTCTGGGGCGAGCAGACCGCACGGCGGATGCTCGCCGAGGCCGGGTTCACCCAGGTGGACACCCACCAGGTCGAGGGGGACATCCTGAACCTCTACTACGTGGCGCGGAAGGGCTCGTAGCGGCGCCCCGGGCCCCGGCTACCGGTGCCCGAGCTGCCCCAGGCGGGCGGCGAGTTCGTCGAGGTCGGCCACGAACCAGACCTGCCGGCCCTCGTTCGACTCGCGGACGAGCTCGGGCAGCGCCCGGCTGGCCGCCAGGTGCCGCGAGATGTCCCCGACGACGGCGAGGCGCAGCCGGTAGTTGGCGAACTTCTGCATGACCTCCCCGGCGAAGCCGGTACTGAGGTCGAAGAAGCGGTCGTCCAGCCGGCCGGCCGGTACGGCGACCAGCTCCGCGTCCTGGAAGGCGCCGCTGACCAGGTGGTCGAGAGCGTCCTGCACGGTGGCGACCTGCGGGCCGTCGGCGTCGCAGACCAGCACCGGTACGCCGTGGTGGGCGACGAGGAGGTCAGGCACGGGGCGCCGCCGGCGGGGTGCTGGCCGGGAAGAGGGTGTTCTCCGGCCCGACGACGGCGTCGACCAGCTGCAGCAGATCCGCGGTGGCGGCGGCGCCGCCCAGGATCACGATCTTCATCCGTTGTTGCTCCCTGTCGTAGATCGTCTGGACGTTGAGCCGGTCGGGTGAGCCCGGCGGGGCCTGCGCGCCGGCCGTCACCAGGGTGCTCAGCCGGCCTGCCGATTCCGGGCCGATCGAGTCGATCTGCACGATGCTCGACACCTCCGGGGGCCTGCGGGCGGCAGGCGGTTCCGCCGGCGGAGCCGCCCCGGGGAGGCCGGCGAGCGCCTCGAAGTCCTCCCGTGCGATCCGGTACTGCTTGCCGATCCGGACGGCCTTCAGCCGCCCGTCGCGGACGTAGCTCCGGACGGTGCGCACATGCAGCCCCAGGCGTTCGGCCACCTCGCCGACCGAGTACAGCTCGCGTTCGTTGTTCTCCATTGCTCCCTATTCTGCCCTGTCGAGCACTCTTGTGGGGAAGAATGCGGAAGATTCGCTGATTCGTACGGTCGGCGGGTGGCGGAGGGTGCGAGCCGATCCATTGACAGGCCCGCTGCGCCGCCGCCACCATGGTCGGCGCCGCGGCACCTGTTCAGCGGTGGTGTCCACAGCAGCGTGGGAGCGCTCCCACGCTTTTGGTCCGCACCGCCCGCGTACGGGCCCCACCCCGTACCGCACCTGCCCCACCGCTCCACCCCGCCCGGAAACGCGAGCCGTCGAGTGTCCGGGCGGCCCCCCACTCGCGCAGTCTCACCGGAAGGTCGCCATGCCCCACCCCATGACGCCGTTAACCAGATCCACCGCGCCCGCCGCCGGGCCGCGCCGCCGCCCCGCAGCGGCACGCGGCCGCCTGGCCGCCGGACTCGCACTCGCCGGAGCCCTGCTGGCGGGTGTCCTGGTGCCGGCCCACGCCGACGCCGCCGACCCGGCGCCGGTGGCCGCCGCCGGTACCGGCGCGTTCAACTACGGCGAGGCCCTGCAGAAGTCGATCCTGTTCTACGAGGCCCAGCAGTCGGGCAAGTTGCCCGCCACCAACCGCGTCTCCTGGCGCGGGGACTCCGCCCTGAACGACGGCAAGGACGTCGGCCTCGACCTGACCGGTGGCTGGTACGACGCGGGCGACCACGTCAAGTTCGGCCTCCCGATGGCTGCTTCGGCCACGATGCTCGCCTGGGGCGGCATCGAGGAGAAGCAGGCGTACACCGCCTCCGGCCAGATGCAGTACCTCAAGAACAACCTGCGCTTCGTCAACGACTACTTCATCAAGGCGCACCCGGCGCCGAACGTGCTGTACGGCCAGGTGGGCAACGGCGGTACGGACCACGCCTGGTGGGGTCCGGCCGAGGTGCTGCCGATGGCGCGGCCGGCCTACAAGATCGACGCCTCCTGCCCCGGCTCCGACCTGGCGGGCGAGACGGCGGCCGCGATGGCCTCCTCGTCGATGGTGTTCGCCGACAGCGACCCGGCGTACGCGGCCACCCTGCTCACGCACGCCAAGCAGCTGTACTCCTTCGCCGACACCTACCGCGGCAAGTACAGCAGTTGCATCAGTGACGCCCAGGGCTACTACAACTCCTGGAGCGGCTACAACGACGAACTGGTCTGGGGCGCGATCTGGCTCTACAAGGCCACCGGGGACAGCTCCTACCTGGCCAAGGCGGAGTCGTACTACGCGGGCCTGTCGACCGAGCCGCAGAGCACCACCAAGTCGTACCGCTGGACGATCGCCTGGGACGACAAGTCCTACGGTGCGTACGTGCTGCTGGCCCAACTCACCGGCAAGCAGGGGTACATCGACGACGCCAACCGCTGGCTGGACTGGTGGACGGTCGGCGTCAACGGCAGCCAGGTCAAGTACTCGCCCGGCGGTGAGGCCGTCCTCGACTCCTGGGGTTCGCTGCGCTACGCGGCCAACACCTCGTTCGTGGCGCTGCTCTACTCGGACTGGCTGACCGGCGACGCCACCCGCAAGAGCCGCTACCACGACTTCGCGGTGCGCCAGATCAACTACGCGCTGGGGGACAACCCGCGCAAGTCCAGCTACCTGATCGGGTTCGGCGCCAACGCGCCGCAGAACCCGCACCACCGCACCGCGCACGGCTCCTGGACCGACCAGCTCACCAGCCCGGTCAAGAGCCGCCACACGCTGGTCGGCGCGCTGGTCGGCGGGCCGAGCACGGCGGACGACTCCTACACCGACGACCGCTCCAACTACGTGAACAACGAGGTCGCCACCGACTACAACGCGGCCTTCACCGGAGCCCTCGCCCGCCTCTACGGCGAGTACGGCGGCAGCGCGCTCGCCGCCTTCCCGGCCACCGAGGCACCCGACGGGCCGGAGATGTCGGTGCAGGCGTCCGTGAACGCCGCCGGCACCAACTTCACCGAGATCAAGGCGTACGTCATCAACAAGTCGGCCTGGCCCGCCCGGGCGCTGACCAAGGCCTCGCTGCGCTACTACTTCACGCTGGAGCCGGGCGTCAGCCCCGGCCAGATCACCCTGAGCACCAACTACAACCAGTGCGGGACGGTCAGCGGGCCCACGCTCGCCTCCGGCTCCACGTACTACGTGACGGTGGACTGCTCCAACACCGCCATCGCCCCGGCCGGGCAGTCGGCCTACCGGAAGGAGGTCCAGTTCCGGATCGCCTCCTCGGGTGCCTGGGACCCGGCCAACGACTGGTCGTACCAGGGCATCGCCACCACGCCGGGTGCCGTCCCGGTCGACGCGGCGAACATCCTCCTGCTGGAGGGCAGCGCGCCGCAGTGGGGGACGGTCCCCGGCGGATCCACCGCGTCGCCGTCGCCCGGTACTTCGCCGTCGCCCAGCGCCTCGCCGACCGTCAGCCCCTCGCCGACGGTCAGTGCTTCGCCGAGTGCGTCGCCGTCCCCGAGCGCGTCGGCCTCGCCGAGTCCGACCGCGAGCCCCACGGCGACGTCGACCGCTCCCGGCGCCGGCTGCGCCGTCGGTTACACCATCGGCAGCAACTGGGGCTCCGGCTTCACGGCCGACGTGACGGTGCGCAACACCGGTACGACCGCCGTCTCCGGGTGGAGCCTGGGCTGGAGCTTCCTGGGGGCGGAGAAGGTCACCAACGCCTGGAACGCCAAGGCCGTCCAGACCGGCGCCGCGGTGACCGCGACCGATGCCGGGTTCAATGCCGCGATCGCCCCGGGGGCGTCCGTGTCCTTCGGGTTCCAGGGCGCCGGCGCGCCCGCCGGGCTGCCGGTCTTCGCGCTGAACGGAAGGAGTTGCACCGGATGATCCGTTGACGCCCGGGCTGCGGCGATGCAGCGAGGGCGGCAGGTGGACGGCCCGGTCGTCGGAGCAGGTTCCGGCGGCCGGGCCGTTCGGTCCCCTCCTGCCCTCCGCTCAGCTCCAGGGCGTGACGGTCAGGCGGACCCGGGCGCCCTCGCCGAGGAACGGCACCGCGGTCTGCGGGAGGCGGATGTGGGCGACCCAGGAGCCGTCGGCGGGGTCCTCGTCGCCGACCGGATCGCCGGCCGGTTCGAGATCCCTGATCAGGCCGTCGGTCTCCGAGTTCCAGCTCGCCCAGGTCTGCAGGCCGCCCGGGGTGGCGCGGACGTCGATGATGAGGATGTCGTCGAAGTCGGCGATCTGCTCCAGGTGGTCCAGGAACCGCAGCAGCCCGTGGTGCTCCCGCAGGGAGAGCACCTTGAGGTGCAGCGCGTACCGGAGGGTGTCGGTGCCGCCG
This sequence comes from Kitasatospora sp. NPDC057223, assembly GCF_042669755.1. Taxonomy (NCBI): domain Bacteria; kingdom Bacillati; phylum Actinomycetota; class Actinomycetes; order Kitasatosporales; family Streptomycetaceae; genus Kitasatospora; species Kitasatospora sp. NPDC057223. The sequence continues at coordinate 9,600 of NZ_JBHUWW010000020.1, forward strand.
GGCCGGGACAGGCCGCGGGAGAGGAAGGTCGTGGTCAGCGCGACGTCGGGCCGCGGGTCCTCCGGGGTGGGTTTGGGCAGTTGGATCGGGCACCAGTGCCGGGCCAGCTGTTCGTGCGTGACGATGATCAGCCCCCGGACCGAAAGGCGGACCTCCGCCTGCCACTTGATGTCCTCCTCCTCGGCCGGGAGGGTGAGGCCGGTGAGCGCCGCGTCGATCCGCAGATCGCCGAACAGGAAGCGCCGCAGGTTCTGGTAGCCCTCCTCGGAGTTCACCAGGCCGTACCGGCCGCTGTGGCTGCGGTGCACGAAGGCCCGGTGGGCACCGGGGACCTGGGCGTTCTCGATCTGCACCAGGCCGTCGCTGCTCGCCCCGACGGCGGCGGCCGAGAGCCCGTGCGCCACGTCGTAGTCCTTGGGGTTGGTGCCGACCAGGCAGAAGACCCGCTCGTGCGGGAAGCCGTCCGGGCCGTCCGGCATCTGCTGCGCCTGCCAGCCGTCCGGCGGGCCGTCCGGGTCGAACTCCGCTGCGGGGGTGAGGTATTCGTACATCCGGCGGGGGCCGAAGACGTCCGCCTGGTTGATCCCGAAGGCGTCCCGCAGGGCTTCGGGGACGCCGAAGCCGACGCTGAAGGTGATGCCGCCGTGCGGTGTGCCGTAGGTGAAGAGCTTGTCGACGTAGTCGGTGGCCCGGCGCCCGGGGCGCTGGTCGGGGATGATCTTCTGGATCAGGCAGCGGGCGATCAGCCCGCCCATCGAGTGCGCGACGAGGTGGACGCGCGGGGCGCCGGTCTTCTCCTGGAGCTTCTCGATCAGCGCGAGCAGGTCCTCCGCGGCCCGCTCCAGGCTGTAGTCACGCGGCCGGCCGCCCCAGGTGCCGGCGGACGCGTCGTAGAAGCGGTGGATCCAGATGCTGTTGGCCGGGATGTCCCGGTGGGTGTCGAGGTACGCCTGCTGGTCGCCGGCGATCAGGATCTCGTAGCCGTGGTCGAGGTGCAGGCGCAGCAGCGGGCTCTCGAACTGGAAGAAGGCCGGACTGTCGTCGCTCTGGATGCGGACGTGGGTGGAGCCCTCGTTGAAGCCGTAGAACGGGTCGGCCACGGCCTTGTCGATACTCGAGGTGCCTCCGGCGTAGCCGCGCACGTACACGATCGGGAGTGCGTCCGGATCTGGTAAGACTCGCTGTTCCATGGCGTCCCGCTCTCCGCGGCCGGTGCTTCGCGGCACCCGCCGCTCGCCTCGCACGGATCCCCTTCCAGTCTCGGAGCCGGACGGCGGCTTGTCACCCGGTGCGCGCGGGAGCGCCCGGGACGCGCGGGGCGGTGCGGGGCGGGCGCGGGCGGCCGCGGCGCGGGCGTCACCCGGTGGGCGTCACCGGGCGGCCCGCGCACGTCCGCTCAGTGCGCCAGGACGAACGCGCGGACCTCCGGTTGGCCTTCGTGGTGCCGCAGCGGGTGGCCGAACGCGCCCCGCGCGGTAGCCGGGCAGGGGACGATGCCGAGGTCGGTGTAGTCGCCGTGGGCGAGCAGGGCGCCCGCCAGCTCCCCGTACGCGGAGCCGGCCAGCAGGGTGGCGAGGCGGGCGGGGAGGGCGCCGAGGTCCCGGCCCTGCCAGGAGAGCACCCTGGCCCGGTCCGCCCCCGCCTCGGCGCGCTGCTGGAGCAGCACCTGGGCGCCGCCCGAGCCGTGCAGCAGCAGGGCCCACAGCGGGCGCTCCACCACGTCGCGGGGGAGCGCGTAGAGGTGCCGGGCCACCGAGTCGGGGGTGCCGGTGAAGGCGTGGAACTGTGCGAAGGTCATGGTCGTCCGCCTTGGTCGGTTCGGAGTTGGGCCGACGCGCACCCAGGGTAGGGCGGCGGGCCGGCACCGGACAGCCGTGCTTTGTGCCGTCCGTGGTTCTGCCGCAGCAGACCGCCACGGGCGCCGTTCAGACCTGGCCGCCCACGGGTTCCGGCGCGGGCGCCGCCGTCCGCTCCCGTGCGGTCGGCAGCAGCAGGGACGCGGCCGCCGCGACGGCGGCGCCCCCGGCGACGACGGCGCCGAGCCCGGACGAGACGTGCTGGACGACGGCGCCGGTCACCGCGCTGCCGGCGGCGAAGCCCACCCAGTTGGCGGCGACCAGCACCGCGAACGCCTGGGAGCGGGTGGACTCCGTGGAGTACTCGCCGACCAGCACCGTCTCGATCGCGTCGGCAGGCCCGTTGACGAAGCCGATCAGCACCAGCACCAGGACGGTGAGCAGCACGGCCGGGCCGGCCCCGACGGTCATGATGAGCCCGCCGTACAGGGCGAGGCCGACCGCGAGCTGGGCGCGGTTGGTGCCGGGCAGCCGCAGGCCGCCGTACAGGAAGCTGCCCAGGACGCCGCCGCAGGCCAGTGCGGCGAGCAGGACGCCCGCGCCGGTGCCGATCCGGTGGGCCTGCGCCACCACCGAGACCTGGAGCCCGCCGATCGCGAACGCGGCGGCTGCCACGACGAGTTGGATGTGCACCTGGCGGGTGTCCCAGGCCAGGCGCAGGCCGGGGCCGGAGAGCCGGGGGCGGTTGCGGTCGACCTGCCGGACACCGGGGGAGGAGCGCAGCCACCAGACGCCGGCGGAGGAGACGGCGGCGGTCACCACGACGGCGTAGAGCGCCGGGAGCAGCACGACGATGAGCGCGACCAGCAGCGGTCCGCCGATGAACACGCTCTCGGTGAGCAGACCGGACAGGGCGAACAGCGTCCTGCGATCCTCCTCGTCCTCGACGAGCGCCATCACGGTGGCGTTGGAGACGGCGGCGGCCGGCGGGGTCGCGGCGCCCGCCACCGCGGCGGTGAGGGTGAGCAGCGGCGGCCAGCCGGAGGTCGCGGCGACCAGGACGAAGAGGCCGAACGCGAGCGACTGCAGGGTGGTGGCCCAGGCGAGCGCGGTGCGCGGTCCGCGGCGGTCCGCGACCCGGCCCCAGAGTGGTGAGGTGGCGGCCAGTGCGACCGCGTACCCGCCGGAGACCAGGCCGGCGCTGGCGTAGCTCCCGCTGGCGTCCTCGGCCACCAGCAGCAGGGCCAGGCTGACCATGCCGGCCAGCATCCGGCAGGCGAAGGCGGCGCCCATCACGCGGGCGGCGCCGGGGTGGGCGAGGGCGGTTCGGTAGCGGGCGATGGCGGTCATCGGCGTCTGCCTCCAGCCGGTCTGGCGGGCCCGGGCGGGGCCGCGATCGGGATCTGACGTAGCGTCACATATGTTCGGTGTCAGCGAATCCGGCCGGTCGAGGCGCCGACCGGTGCTTCACCGACGGGTCGAATACCGGGTGCCGCGCACCCGTCCGGTGCGACTAGCGTGGGCTGCGCTCCAGCGTCCCGTCCGCCTCACAGGAGGATTCGCTGCAATGACGACCGACACCATGGGCACCACCGAGACCGTCACCCAGGCCACCGCGAAGGCATGCGTCGCCGCCGCCTGGGACTGCCAGACCCACTCCTTCCTCGGCTCGCCGGAGACGGTGGCCGCCAACCTCGCCGAGCTGCCGGACGAGCTGGTGGGCCGCCGCGTCTACATGCTGATGATCCAGGGCGACAGCCGGGCCGAGGCCCGGATCTTCGAGCGGTTCAGCATCGAGGACACCGAGGGCACCGTGGCCGGCTGGGACGAGCAGGACATGGGCGGGCTGGTCACCCAGCTCACCGAGGTCCTGGTCTCCAACCGCGGCGTGCACTGCCCCGGCGAGCAGGTCAAGGCCGCCCTCTCGGGCGAGCGCGAGCTGAGCATCGGCGCCCCCGCGGCCGCCCCCTCGACGGCGGCCGAGGCCTTCGGCCCCGTCCTCGCCGAGTTCAAGGGCGACAAGTTCGTCCAGGCCACCGTGATGGTGCTCTGCTGACGAGTGACGGACGGCAGGGCAGCCGGCGGTGTCGGCTGCCCTGTTCCGCTGCGCAGGCCCGGACGCTACGTCCGGGCCACCGTACAGGGGACGCCGCCCTCCATCAGCCACTTGGCGACCAGTGCCGCCCGGCTGTGCAGACCGTGCCGGTCGTACAACCGCTGAAGATGTGATTCGACCGTGCGCGTCGACATATCCAGCCGTTTGGCAATCTCCTTGTTGCCGCAGCCTTCGACGATCATAGAGAAGATCTGCTGCTGCTTCGGACTCAGATGCACGTGCCTCTCCCTCGAAAGTTGGCAATTCGCATCGGGTGGGCAGTGAAGCGTGTACGGTCACGAAACCATAGGCGATCGGCCGCGAATATTCCATGCCCACTCCACCTGCGAGGCCTTCATGTCCGATACCCTCCCTTTCGGAGCCTGGCCCTCCCCGATCACCGCCGAGATGGTGGCCCGCGCGCGAGTGCGGCCGGCATTTCCCCAGGCGGCCGGCGGCCGGGTCTGGTGGCAGGAGTCCCGGCCGGGGGAGGACGGGCGGACGACCGTGGTCGCCGCCGGGCCGGACGGCTCGCACCGCTCGGTGCTGCCGCGGCCGTGGGACGCCTGCACCCGGGTGCACGAGTACGGCGGGCGGTCCTACCTGCCGGTGCCGGCCGGCCCCGGGGGTGAGTGGCGGATCGTCTTCGCGCACCGCGCCGACCAGCGGCTCTACCTGACCGGGCCGGACGGCTGCCCGCCCGCGCCGCTCACCCCGGAGCCCCCCGAGCCCTGCGCGCTGCGCTACGCGGACCTGGTGCCGTCCGCCGACGGGCGGGAGGTCTGGTGCGTGCGCGAGCAGCACGGGCCGGGCGGCGCGATCAGCCGCGCCATCGTGGCCGTCCCGCTGGACGGCTCGGCCGCGGGCGCCCCCGCGGCGGTGCGCGTACTGGTGACGGGCTCCGACTTCCTGGCCTTCCCGGCCCCTTCGCCGGACGGCCGCCGGGTCGCCTGGATCGCCTGGAACCACCCCGACATGCCGTGGGACGCGGCGCAGCTGCGGGTGGGCCCCACCGACGGGCCCGGGCCGACCGGTGGCCGGGCGGTGCTCGGCGGCGATGCCCGCGAGTCCGTCCTGGCCCCGTGCTGGCGGGACGAGGACGCGCTCTACGCGGTGTCGGACCGCTCCGGCTGGTGGAACCTCTACGAGGTGGACCCGGCCGGAGTCCGGCCGCCGCGCAACCTGCACCCGGCCGCCGAGGAGTTCGCCGCGCCGCTCTGGGACGTGGGCGGGGCACCGTTCGCGCTGCTCGCGGACGGCCGGCTGGCCGTCGTGCACGGCCGGGGCGACCAGCGGCTCGGCCTGCTGGACCCGGCCACCGGCGAGCTGACGGACGTCGGGGGCCGCTTCACCGTGTTCGCCCCGGAGCTGGCGGCGGAGGGGACCGGCATCGCCGCGCTGGCCGGCGGGCCGGCCGACGCGGTCGGCGTGGTGCGGATCGACGCCGGCTCCGGCCGGACCGAGGTGCTGGGCGCCGAGCCGGCCGCCCTGCCCGACCCCGCCTACCTCTCGGTGCCCCGGGCGGTGGAGTTCACCGGGGCGGGCGGCCACCCCGTGCACGCCTTCGTCCACCCCCCGGCCCACCCGGAGGTACGGGCCCCCGAGGGGGAGCGCCCGCCCTACCTGGTCTGGGTGCACGGCGGCCCGACCGGGCACGACGGCGGTTCGCTGGACCTTTCGAAGGCGTACTTCACCAGCCGCGGCATCGGCGTGATCGCGGTGAACTACGGCGGCTCCAGCGGGTACGGGCGGGCCCACCGTGAGCGGCTGAAGGGCCAGTGGGGCGTCGTGGACGTGGCGGACGTGGTGACCGCCGCGCGGCTGCTGGCCGAGTCCGGCGAGGCGGACGGGGAGCGGCTGGCGGTACGCGGCCCGTCGGCCGGCGGCTGGACGGCGCTGGCCGCGGTGACCACCGGCGTCGCCGCGCACGGGCCGGTGTTCCGGGCCGCCACGTCGTACTTCGGGGTCGCCGACCTGGAGCTGCTGGCGGCCGGCCTGCACGACTTCGAGTCCCGGTACCTGGACGGCCTGGTGGGGCCGCTGCCGGAGAGCAAAGCGACCTATCGTGAGCGCTCGCCGATCGGTCACGTCCGCCCGGACACCTGCCCGGTGCTGCTGCTGCAGGGGCTGGACGACCCGGTGGTGCCGCCGGAGCAGTCCGAGGGGCTGGCCCGGGAGCTCGCAGCCCACGGGGTCGGGCACCTGCTGATGGCCTTCCCCGGGGAGTCGCACGGCTTCCGCAAGGCGGCCACGGTGATTGCCGCCCTCGGCGCTGAGCTGGCCTTCTACGGACACACGCTGGGATTCACGCCGATCGGGGTGCCTCCGATCGAGCTGACATGAGCGCGACTGGCTTAAAACTGTAGTGAGCCTCTAGAAACAGCAAGATTGAAGAAGACATGCTCCTCCTCACCCTGTGACGATGGGTGGTGTCAGCACCCGGTCCGAGGCCCCCAGCGACCGGCCGGGTGCGCGTGGCGCTGTGCGTCGAAGCCGGCGCGGAGCCAGGCCTCCGGCTGATCCGTCGTTCACAAGTTCGGTGCACCCGTATGTCCCTGTGCTTGTTCTACGCGCGTTTTTTCGAATTAACCGGCGAGCGGGAACAGCCGTAACAAATTCACCGGGAGGCAGCATGGAGCATGTAATCGAACGCGCCGTCAGCACGATAAGAGAGCGATATTTCGAGCCGCTCAGCCTCGACGAACTCGCCCAGTCGGCGATGGTGAGCAAATTCCATTTCCTGCGGACCTTCCGCCGAATCACCGGCGTGACCCCGGGGCGATTCCTCAGCGCCGTCCGGCTGGAGGAGGCGAAGCGGCTGCTGCTCGCCACCTCGCTCAACGTCTCCGACATCTCCGCCCAGGTCGGGTACAGCAGCACCGGCAGCTTCACCCGCCGCTTCACCGAGTCGGTGGGCTGCTCGCCGACCCAGTACCGCCACCTCGGCGACCACGGACGCGGCGAGGCCGCCGCACCGTTCGGTGCCGCCGGCTCGCGGACCGGATCCATCTCCGGCGACGCCTGCGTGGCCGGAGTCGGCGTGTCGGCCGTCTACGTGGGGCTGTTCGACAGCCCGATCCTGGAACGATGTCCCGCCGTCCGGGCGATCATCACCGAACCAGGACCCTTCCGCCTGACCGGCGTGCCCGACGGCACCTGGTACATCCACGCGGTGGCCCACGGGGCGTTCCCGGACGACGCCTCGTGCCCCGGCCAGCAGATGCTGGTCGCCACCGCCGGGCCGGTCACCACCGGCCCCGGCAGCAGCCTGCACCTCGACCTCACCCTGCACCCCCTGCGGTGGTCCCACCCGCCCGTCCTGCTCGCGCTGCCCGACCTTGCCGAGCCGGCCCTCGCGGCTTGACGGCCCGGATGCGCAGCCGCCGACCACACACCCCTCCCGACCTGGCAGGTGACGGATGAGCACGACCTTCGCAACGCAACCCTCCTGGCGCGCCCTGCGGGTGAGCGCCGGCGCCGATGCCGCCGACGCGCTGGAGGGGATCCTCCTCGACGTCGTCCAGCCCTGGGCGGCGCAGGCGCTGGCCCAGGGCTCCATCGACGCCTGGGCCCTGGAGCGCCCCCCGGCCGCGCTGCTCCTCGGGCTGCGCGCCCCGGCCGGCGAGGAGCCTGACAAGGCGCTGGAGGAGCTCGGCACGCTGGTCGCGCAGGCACTCGCCGGGCGGCCGGGCGGCCAGGCCGCCCCCTGCGCCTGGCCGGCCACCGCCGAACCGGCGGCCGGCCACCTCGCGGCGTCCACGGCCGTCACCGTCCCGCTGGTGGGCGCCACCCGGTCGCGGCCCAAGCGGCTGCAGGCCGCCACCGGCCTGCTGCTGGCGGCGGCCCGCGCCACCGGCGCCGACCGGATCGGCTGCGCGCACTGGCTCCGCACCTACGCCGGCACGCTGACCACGCCGGCCGAGACCACCGCGGCCCGGGACGCCGCCGAGGCGGAGTTCCACCGCAACGAGGCGGAGTGGCTGCGCAGGTACGACCGCACGGCCGAGGAGATCGCCTCCCCGGCCGCCGGGCTCGGTGACTGGCACCGCCGGCTGGCCGGGCTCTGGACGGGACTCGGCCACCCGCACGCCGCCGGGCCGCACGCCTCGCAGGACCGGCAGCAGGCCTTCCGCGAGCTGGCGGCCGCGACCTGCCGCCAGCTCGGCCTCAGCCCGGCCGAGCAGGCCCAGGCCGCCTGGCTGCTCTCGCTCGCCGTGCTCGGCGGCCCCCGCGAGCCGTTCTTCGCGGACGGCCCGGCGGCCCCCGACCGGCGCTTCCACGAGGACAGCAAGTACATCGGCAGCCGGCTGCCCGACCAGCGCCCCGACCTGGTGCAGTCCGAGACGGCGGGCCGCTGGCAGCCCGTCCGCGGGCAGGACGTCGTCGCGCTGCCGCAGCCCGTGGCGCCGGGCCCGCAGGCGCCCGCGTTCGCCGACGTCCTGCTGGCCCGCCGCAGCGGCTACGGCAGCTACCGGGGCCCGGTCACGCTGGCCGAACTCAGCACCCTGCTCCACTACTCCGCGGCGGTCACCACCGAGAAGCGGATGGGCCCCGGCCTCAGCTACGCCGTCCGGCCGTATCCGAGCGGCGGCACCCGCTACCCGCTCCAACTGCTGCTCTACTGCCACGACGTCACCGGACTGGCCCGCGGCACCTACCGGTACGACCCGCACGCCCACGCGCTGCAGCTGCTCAGCGACGCCGACATCTCGGCCGACCTCCAGCGCAGCGCGCCGGCCACCGACCCGCGGGTCACCACACCGCCGAAGGCGGGCGGGAACATCGACGCCGCCGACTGCCCGCTGTGGGTCTTCACGGTCGCCGACCTGACCTACCAGCGGCTGCACTACGGGCTGCGCTCCTACCGGCTGGTGCTCCAGGAGACCGGCCATCTCGCCCAGAACCTCGCCCTGGTGGCGACCTGGCTGGGCAAGTCCACGGTGGGCCTGAGCGGTTACTACGACGACGCGGTCAACCAGCTGCTGGGCGTGGACGGTGTCGACTCGGCGGTGCTGTACCTGCACGTGGTCGGCGTGACCGAGGGCGCCTGACGCCCGGCGGCTACGGACGGACCGCCTCGACCAGCCAGGCGGCGCCGCGCAGGCGGACGCCGCCCGGCTGCTCGTGCCGGGCCAGCGCCCCGTACACCGCGTCCGCGGCCCGGGCGGCGTCGTCCGGCCCGGCCTGCGCCAGGTGGTGGCGCACCGGGCCCCAGCCGAGCAGGAACTCCGCGGCGTCCTTCGCGTCCCGGCCCCAGAACTGGTCGGCCTCGACCGGCGTGATCCCGGCCTGCTCGAAGCCGGCCCCGGCGAGCAGGGCGCGGACGGCCGCCGGGTCGGCCAGCGAGACCGCCCCGGGCTCGTCCGGGCGCGGGGCCCCGGCGGGCCGGGGCAGCTGCTCCGCGAGCGCGGCCAGTACCGGGCCGAGGCCGCTGTCACGCATCTCCCGCAGACAGAGGAAGGCGAGCCGCCCGCCCGGACGCAGGGCCCGCCCGATGTTGGCGAAGGCCGCCCGCGGGTCGGCGAAGAACATCACCCCGAAGCGGCTGACCGCCACGTCGAACGCCGCCTGCGGGAAGGGGTGCACCTGCGCGTCGCCCTGTTCGAAGACCACGTTGCCGAGGCCCTCGGCCACCGCCGAGGCGCGGGCCCGCGCGAGCATCGGCGCCGACAGGTCGACGCCGACGGCCCGGCCGCCCCGCGCCAGGCCGGCCGCCAGCCGGGTGGTCTGGCCGTTGCCGCAGCCGACGTCCAGCACGGCGTCCCGCTCGCCGACGGCGGCCGCGGCCAGCAGGCAGTCGTTGAAGCCGCTGTTCACCGCGTCGTAGCGGTCCTGGTGGCCGGCCCAGTGGCTGCCCTCGTAGCCGTTCCAGGCCTCCGACTGGGTGGTGTTGACGATCTGTCGCACCGGCTTCCCTTCGTCGTCTCGACCGGCCGCCCGGCCGGCTGTCGGGTCGGTACCCGGTCAGTCGGTTGAACGATCGCGGGCGCACGCGGGACACGGCGCGGGGGGCGGACCGGCCGGCCCGCCCCCCGCGCGGCGCGCGCCCGGCGGTCAGTGCGGCGGGATGTTGTGGTTCAGCCGGAAGACGTTGTCCGGGTCCCAGGTGCGCTTGGCCTCGACCAGGCGCGCGTAGTTCTGCTCCGTGAAGGCCGTCCGGGTCAGCGCCGGGTCGGTGAGGAAGTTCAGGAACGTGCCACCGGTGGCGTACGGCCGCAGCCGGGCGGCCAGCGCGTCGGCCCAGGCGCGGACGGGCGCGTCCAGCGCGGGGGCCGGGATCATCGCGGTGGTGATGACGGAGAACGGCACGTCCCGGTGGCCGGCCGGCCCGGCGTCCGGGCCCGCCTCGGCCATCGCGCCGCCCCAGTGGCGGACCTCGACGGTGGACATCGGCGGCGCGGGGGAGTCGGCGCCGGCCGCGTCCACCATCGCGTCGATCGCGTCCTCGGGGAGCTCCCGGAACAGGTCGATCACCTGGACGGCCACCATCGGCGGCGGGGGCGGCCCGGTGATCGCGGCGCCGGACTGCGCGAACGGCATCACGGCGAGCCCGTTCATCACGGGCTGCCCGCCGGTGTCCAGCAGCGGCTTGAGCAGCCGCTCGGCCTCCTCGGCCGGCCCGTCGAAGCAGACCCGCAGAGCCAGGAACTGCTTGCCGCGCATCGGCTCCGGGATCGGCGGGCCGGGCGGCATCCGGATCAGCAGGACGGCGGTGGACATCTGGTCCGGCTGCTGCGGCGCCCACTCGCGGTAGTACGCGAGCAGGTCGCCGGCGCGCTGGACCGGGAACATCACCGCGCCCGCGTAGACCGTGGCGACCGGGTACAGCCTGACCTCCAGCGAGGTGGCGACCCCGAAGTTGCCGCTGCCGCCGCGCAGCGCCCAGTACAGGTCGGGGTGCTCCTCGGCGCTGGCGGTGTGCAGCCGGCCGGCGGCGCTGACCACCTCGGCGCTGACCAGGCTGTCGGCGGCGTAGCCGTACTCACGCGACAGCCAGCCGATGCCGCCGCCCAGGGTGAAGCCGGTGGCCCCGACCGTGGGGGTGCCGGACAGCGGGGCGAGGCCGTGCGGTGCGGCGGCGGCGATGACGTCGGCCCAGGTGGCGCCCGGGCCGAAGCGGGCGGTGCGGCGCTCCGGATCGACGGTGACCTCGGTCAGCGCCGAGGTGCGCAGCAGCAGCGCGCCGTCGGCCGGGCGGACGGCGCCGTGACCGGTGGACTGCACCGCGAACGGGATCCCGTGCTCGCGGGCGGTGAGGACGGCGGCCCGGACGTCCGCGGCCCCGGAGGCCGTCGCGACGACGGCCGGGCGCGACTCCACGGCGCGCATCCAGGCGAGGCGCTCGCTCTCGAACGGCTCGTCGCCGGGCACGTGGACGCTCCCGGCGAAGGAGCCGCGCAAGGTCCGGGCGACGCGTTCGCTCATGTGTCCGTGCTCTGTCATTGCGTGGATTCCCTTTCGACGGTGCCGGTGGTTCGGTGGGTGGAGGGCGCGGTCGGTCCGTCCAGCCGGCCGGCCACCAGGCCGGCCACGGCCGCGAGTTCGTGCTCCGCGACGATCGAGTAGTGGTCCTGCGGGCGCTCCAGCACCTCGATGCCCGGGCACAGCTCGCGCCAGGCGTCGGCCGGGTCGGCGGCCCGCCGCGCCCGCTCGGCGGCGGCGACCACGAGCAGCGTCGGCTGCTCGGACGGGCCCGGGCGGTAGGCACCCAGCACGGCCAGATTGTGCGCGTGGACGGCCGCCAGCCGGCGGTACGCGGCGAGGTCCAGCTCGGCGGGCAGCAGGCCGTGCCGGACGGCGGCGTCCCGGGCCGCCGCCGTCTCGGCCCCGGGCGCAGCGCCGCGCACCGCGGCCGCCACCCCCTCGGGCAGCCGGCCGCCGGCCAGGTCGGTGAGGAACTCCGACTGCCGCTCCGTCTCGGTGGCCGGCAGCCGGTGCTCGCCCACACTGCTGTCGATCATGAAGACCCGGGACGGCCGGCCGCGCTCGGCGAGCTGCCGGGCCACCTCGTAGGCCAGCACCCCGCCCATCGACCAGCCGCCCAGCAGGTACGGGCCCTCCGGGCGGAGCCGCTCCAGCTCCTCCCGGTAGCCGGCGGCCATGGCCGGCAGGCTCGGCGCCAGGGCGTCGTCGCCGTCCTCCAGCAGGGCCCGGCTCTGGAACGCGCGGACCGGGCCCGGCCAGGACCGGGCGAGCGGCAGGTAGCTGGCCACCGAGCCGCCGACCGGATGGAACAGGAAGAGTTCCGGACCGGTACCGCCCGCCAGCGTCACGGCGCAGCTGGATCGCCGCCCGCCCTCGGCGACCCGGGCGGCGAGCGCCCCCAGGGTGGGGGCCTCGAACACCTCGCCGAACCGGAGGTCGACGCCGAGGGCCGTGTGGATGCGGTTCACCAGCCGCAGGGCCAGCAGCGAGTTGCCGCCCAGCGCGAAGAAGTCGCTGTCCGGGCCGAGCACCTCGGTCTGCAGCAGCTCCGTCCACAGTTCGGCGACCTGCTTGAGCGTCCCGTCGTCGGGCAGCGCCTGCGCCGCACCCGGCGACGGGCCGACGGGCCGCGCGGCGAGCGCGGCCAGTGCGGCGGCCGTGTCCACCTTGCCGTTCGCGGTCAGCGGCAGCCGCTCCAGCAGGTGGATCCGGCCCGGCACCAGGTAGGACGGCAGCCGCTCGCCCAGGTACCGGCCCAGGCCGGTCAGGTCGGCGCCGTCCGCCGGCACCACCAGGGCGGCCAGTTGCCGCTGCCCGCCGGGCCCGTCGGCCGCGCCCACCGCACACTCGGCGACCTGCGGGTGACTGCGGATCGCCGCCTCCACCTCGCCGGGCTCCACCCGGAACCCCTGGATCTTCAGCTGGCGGTCCTCGCGCCCGAGGAACTCGATCGTCCCGTCCGGCCGGTAGCGCCCCAGATCGCCCGTGACGTACAGGCGTTCGCCGGTCCGCGGGTGGCGGACGAACCGCTCGGCCGTGCGCTCCGGGTCGCCCGCGTAGCCCCGGGCCAGGCCGGTGCCGCCGATGTGGATCCGGCCGGTCGCCCAGGGCGGGCACAGCCCCATCCGGTGGTCCAGCACCCGCATGGTCTGCCCGCGCAGCGGCACGCCGTACGGAATGCTGCTCCAGGCCGGATCGGCCTCCCCGACCTCGAAGAGGTTCGACCAGATCGAGGCCTCGGTCGCGCCACCGAGTGCCAGCACCCTCGTCCCCGGCCAGAGCCGGCGCATCCGGCCGGGCAGCGGCACCGGCACCCAGTCGCCGCTGAGCAGGAACGCCCGGACCGGGGGCAGGCCCGCCCCGGGGCGCTGCTCGGCGACCTCCACCAGCATCTCGGCCAGCGCGGGCACCGAGTTCCACACCGTCGCGCCGTGTTCGAGGGCCTGCGCCGCCCAGCCGACCGGGTCGGGCCTGGGGGTGGCGGCGGGCAGCACCAGGGCGGCGCCGGCCGTGAGGGCGCCGAAGACGTCCCAGACCGACAGGTCGAAGCTGAGCGAGGAGATGCCGAACACCCGGTCCCCGGGCCCGAGCCCGATCCGCTCGTTGACGTCCAGGACGGTGTTCAGCGCCGCCCGGTGCTCGATCAGCACGCCCTTCGGCTCACCGGTGGACCCGGAGGTGTAGATGACGTACGCGAGGTCGTCGGGGGACCGGCCGGAGAGCTCCGGGAGGCCGGCGCCGCCGGGCAGGCGGTCCACCTCGACCACGGTGAACCCGCCGGCCGGCCCGAGGTCGGCGCCGGCGTGCGACTGGGTCAGCACCACGGTGGCCGCACAGGCCCGCAGCAGCCGGCCGGTCCGTTCGCCCGGGGTGGCGGCGTCGACCGGGCAGTAGGCGGCGCCGGCCCGGAGCACGCCGAGCACGGCCGCCACCTGCTCCCAGCCCTTGGCCATCACCACCGGCACCAGGTCGCCCCGGCCGACCCCGAGTGCCGCCAGCCGGGCGGCCACCGCCCGGGAGGCGTCCTCCAGTTCGGCGTAGCTGAGCGTGCGCCCGGTGCTCACCACGGCCGGGGCCCCGGGGCTGCGCCGGGCCTGCTCCAGGAAGCCGTCCTCCAGCCGGCCCTGCGGAGCCGGCGCGGGGGCGTTCAGTGCCTCGACCAGCGGCCGGTGGGCCGGCGGCGCCGGGTCGGGCCGCAGCTGCGCACCGTCCGGGCCGGCCAGCTGCTCGACCATCCGCCGGTAGGCGTCGAAGAGTTCCTGCGGCAGACCGGGCGGGAAGGCCTCGTCCACCACGTCCCAGACGCACTCGATGCCGCCGCCCGGCGCGTCCTTGGTCTGGTTGTCGACCAGCACCTGCGGCGTCCGCAGCCCGGTGTGCACCGTGCGGCAGGCCCGCAGCCCCTCCTGGGGCCGGGTGTCGGCGGGGCCCAGCATGCTGTTGAACACGTAGGGCAGCGCGGCGGAGGACGTCCAGCCGCGGCGGGCGGCCAGTTCACGGGTGATCCGCACGCCGGTGACGTCGCCGTGCTCCAGGTCCCGCCAGAGCTGCTTCTGCAGGCGCCCGGCGCGGGCCCAGAAGTCGCCCTCGGCCGCGAGGTCCACCTCCAGCGGCAGCGTGGCGCTGAACTGGCCGACCACACCGGCCGCCTCCGGGTGCCCGGTGGCCCAGTTCTGGTGCAGCACGTTGAGGCAGAAGTGCGGGCCCGCCGCCCAGCCGCCGAGCACCTCCGCGTAGACGTGCAGCAGCGCGGTGGTCGGAAGCACCCGGTGGGCGCGGAAGTTGGCGCGCAGGCGCTTCCACTGCCCGCCGTCCAGGGTGAAGGAGCGGCGGGTCAGGTGGACGGGGGAGGCGGCGGCCGGGCGGGTGGCCTGCGGCAGCCGGGGCGCCTGCGGGAGGGTGTCCAGCCGGGCCTGCCAGTAGGCCAGGTGGGCCTGGAAGCCCTCGGTGTCCTCGCGCTCGGCCAGGGCGAGCAGGCACTCCCGGAACGTGCCCCGGACGGGCGGGAGTTCGGCCTGCGGATCGCGGTACAGCTGCCACCACTCGTCCTGCAGCCGGCGGGTGCTGCCGGAGTCCAGCAGCAGCAGGCTCATCGCGAGGTGCAGTCTGGTCCGGTGCGGGCGCAGCCGCAGTGCGGTGATCTCGAACAGCGGCCAGCCGGCCGGGTCGGGGCCCTGGTCGCGCATCCGCTCCCGGGTGCGCTCCAGCGCGATCCGCTGCTGCTCGGGCCCGGCCCCGGTGAGGTCCACCACCCGCAGCCGGAAGGGCGTGAGTTCGTCCTCCCGCAGGACGCGCTGCTCCCCGCCGTCCAGCATCAGCGTGCGCAGGTGCTCGTGCCGGTCGACGAGCCGGCGCAGGGCGTGCTCGGCCCGCCGGGGGTCGAAGTCGACGAGGTCCAGCTCGTAGTAGAGGTTCGGACGGAACCCGCCGAGTTCCATCAGCGGGCTGGCACCGACCAGGTAGGCGGCCTGCAGGTCGGTCATCGGGAACGGCTGGGTGGTCGTCGCGGCGGTGTCGGTCACCGTGTCCTCCGGCCGGGGGCGATGTGGGGCAGGAGTGCGGCGGTGAGCGCGGAGATCACCGGCGCGCGGTCCTGGTGGAGGTAGAAGTGGTCACCGGCGAACAGCCGCACGGAGCAGTCGGCGGTCGTGTGGTGCTGCCAGGCCAGCAGCTCCGCCGGGTCGGCGACCGGGTCGGCCGCGCCGCCGAGCACGGACACCGGGCAGTCCAGCGGCGGCTCCGGCCGCCACCGGTAGGTCTCGGAGACGGCGAAATCCGCCCGGAGCATCGGCAGCAGTGCCTTGAACGCACCCGGCAGGGAGAGGAGTTCGGTCGGCGTGCCGTTCAGCTCGGCGAGATGCGCGAGCAGGTCCTCGACCGGCGCGGCGTGCACGGGCGGGGTGCGGGCCGGCAGGTGCGGGGCCCGGCGGCCCGACACCAGCAGCCGGACCGGCTCCGGCAGGCCGCGCCGGCGCAGCTCGCGGCAGACCTCGAACGCCAGCAGCGCGCCCATGCTGTGACCGAACCAGGCGTGCGGCAGGTCGAGTTGCGGGGTGATCGCGTCGACCAGGGCGGGCACCAGCTCGTCCAGGCAGTCGTGGGGGCGCTCCCGGAAGCGGGTCTCCCGGCCCGGCAGCCGGATCGACACCAGCTCGATCCCGGGTCCGGTCTCGGCCGCCCACTGCCGGTACAGTCCGGCGCCGCCGCCGGTGTGCGGCAGGCAGAACAGTCTCAGCGCGGCGTCCGGGGCGGGCCGCCAGCGCACCGCCCAGTCCTGGTGAACCTTGGTGGCTATCGCATCCATCCGGCTGCCCTCTCGGCGATCATGACGGAACTGAGGTTGGTCGGCGCACTGGGGACGGCCGGCATGACGGAGGCGTCCACCACCCGCAGCGCGTCGACGCCGTGGACGTTCAACTGCTGGTCCACCACCGCGCCCGGGTCGTCGGCGGGCCCCATCCGGGCGGTGCCGCAGGGGTGCCAGGCGGGTGAGACGAACCGGGTGACGGAGCGCCGCAGCAGTGCGTCGTCCTGCACCATCCGCTCGGTCCAGACCAGCACCCGGTCGAGGTGCCCGCCGAGCTCGGCGTGCCGGACGAGCTCCCAGACCTGCCGCATCCCGGCCATCAGCCGGTCCACGTCCTCGGGTTCGGAGGCGAGCCGCAGCGCGATCACCGGCCCGCCGTCCGGGCCGAGGGTGACGGCGCCGCGCGAGGCCGGGCTCAGCAGGGTCGCGTGCAGCGACATCGCCGGGCGTCCGCGCAGTACTTCGGCGATACCCGGGACGGCCAGGCCGGCCAGGGTGTTGACCAGCGTCAGGTTGAGATCCGGGGTGGGCCCGCCCCGGCTGGAGATCCGGGCCAGTACCTGGTGCATCGGATCGCCGGCGTCGCCGGCCCCGGGCCGGGTCAGCGCCCAGAGCGCGATGATCGCGTGCTCGCCCAGATTCTCCCCGACGCCCGGCAGGTCGGCCACCGGGCGGATGCCGAGCGCGGTCAGCGCGTCGGCCCGCCCGATACCCGAACGGAGCAGCAGCGCGGCGGTGTTGACACTGCCCGCGGACAGCGTCACCCGGCCGGCCCGAACGGTGCGGGGCCGCCCGTCGCGCAGCACGCTCACGCCGGTGGCCCGGCCGCCCCCGGTCAGCACGCGGACCGCCCGGCTCGACTCCCACACCGTGAGGTTGGGACGGTGCAGGGCCGGCGCCAGGTAGGCGTCGGCGGTCGAGACCCGGTTGCGGCCGACCGTGTTCAGCGGGATCGGCCCGGCGCCCAGCAGGCCCGCCGGGCTGTTGAGGTCGGCGGCCTCCGGCATCCCGAGCGCCCGGCAGGCCCGCAGGAACCCCGCCGCCAGCGGCGTCAGTTCGGCGCCGGCGGGCCGCCGCACCGGCAGCGGCCCGTCCGAGCCGTGGCATTCGCCCCCGGGGCCGTCGCCCTTGAAGTCGGCGTCGGCCTCCAGCCGGACGAAGTGCGGCAGCACGTGCCGCCAGGCCCAGCGGTCGTGGCCGGCCGCCGCCCAGCCGTCGAAGTCGGCCGGCAGGCCGCGCAGCGCGAGCCCGCCGTTCACGGCGGAGGAGCCGCCGAGCGCCCGGCCCACCGGGTACGGGTACAGCCGGCCGTCCGGACCGGCGTCGCCTACGTACGCGGAGAACTCCCAGTTGGCGCCGGACAGCACCGGGCTGTCGCCGCCGCCCGTCCGGGTGCCCGCCTCCAGCAGCAGGACGCGCCGGCCCGGGTCCTCGGTCAGCCGAGCGGCGAGCACCGCGCCGGCCGAGCCGGCGCCGACCACCACGTCGTCCCAGCCGCCCTGCGGCTCGTCGGGGTCGGTGTCCACCGGTCAGCGTCCGATCCGGTCGGCGAGGGTGCCGGCCAGTTCGGCGATGGTGGGGTGGTCGAAGAGCATCTCCAGGTCCTCCTCGGCGTCCTGCTCGATCCCCAGCTCGGTGCGGATCCGGGTGAGGATGCGCACCGCGTGCAGCGAGTCGCCGCCGAGCTCGAAGAAGTTGTCGTGCACGCCGAAGTCCTGGTTGCCGAGCGCCTGCGCCCACATCGCCAGCAGCTGCGCCTCCAGCGCGTCGCGCGGAGCGGTGTGCTCCTCCGGTCCGGCGTCCTGCCACGGGGCGGGCAGCGCCGAGCGGTCCACCTTGCCGTTGGCACTGAGCGGCAGGCGCTCGATGAACACGACGTGCTGCGGCACCATGTAGCCGGGCAGCAGCTTCTCCGCCGCCGTCCGCACCTGCGCCGCGTCCTCGTCGGTGCCGGGGGTGCGCACCACGTGGGCGACCAGCTGACGGCGCCCGGTGCGGGGGTTGGTCTCCACCGAGGCGAGTGCCTCGGCGACGGCGGGCTGGGTGCGCAGCACCGCCTCGATCTCGCCGAGTTCGATCCGGTAGCCGTTCAGCTTGACCTGGAAGTCCATCCGGCCGAGGAAGTCGATGTCCCCGCCGGGCAGGTAGCGGCCCAGATCCCCGGTGCGGTAGAGGAGTTCACCGGTCTGCGGGTGGGTGACGAACCGCTCGGCGGTGCGCTGCGGGTCGGCCCAGTAGCCCTTGGCGACGCCGATGCCGCCGATCAGGATCTCGCCCGGGGTCCACACCGGGCACGGACGGAAGCCCTGGTGGAGGACGTGCAGGCGCTGGTTGGCGAGCGGCTTGCCGTACGGGATGCGCGTCCAGTCCCCGGGCACCTCGCCGATCGGGTGGTGCACCGACCAGATGGACGCCTCGGTGGCGCCGCCCAGGCTGACCACCTGCGCGCCGGGGTGTCCGGCCCGGATCGCGTCCGGCAGCGAGACCGGGATCCAGTCGCCGCTGAGCAGCACCAGGCGCAGCGCGGAGCCGGCCTCGGCGGGCGCGTTCTCCGTCCAGACCTGCATCAGGGCCGGCACCGAGTTCCAGACGGTGACCCGGTGGCGGCGCACCAGCTCCGTCCAGTGCGCGGGGTCGGTGAGGCGGGCCGGCGAGGGGAGGACGACGGCGCCGCCGGCCGCCAGGACGCCGAACACGTCGTAGACGGAGAGGTCGAAGCTGAGCGCGGACAGCGCCAGTACGCGGTCGTCGGGGCTCACCGCGAAGCGGGAGTTGACGTCCTGGATGGTGTTGGCCGCACCGCGGTGGTCGGTCATCACGCCCTTGGGGCGGCCGGTCGAGCCGGAGGTGAAGATGACGTACGCCAGGTCCTCGGGCGCGGGGCCGTCCCCGAGCGGCGCCGGGTCGGCCCGGCGGACGTCGTCGTCGGCCAGCGTGACGGCCCGGATCCCGGCCGGGAGCGGCGCCGCCTCGGCCAGGTGCGGGGCGGTGACCACGACGGTGACCCGGCCCTGCTCCAGCAGCTGGTCGCGGCGCGCCTGCGGCCAGCCGGGGTCGACCGGCAGGTAGGCGGCGCCGGCCGCGGCCACCCCGAGCACCGCGGCGACCTGGTCGAAGCCCTTCTCCAGGACGACGCCGACCAGCGTGTTGGGCTCGGCGCCGAGTGCGCGCAGCACCCGGGCCAGCCGGTGCGCCTCGGCGAGCACCTCCCGGTAGCTGTACTCGCCGAGTTCGGTGATCACCGCGACGGCGTCCGGGGTCTGCCGGGCCCGGTCGGCGACCAGGCCGTAGAGCGTCCCGGCGGGGATGTCCGCGGCGGTGTCGTTGGCGCGGCTGCGCTCCTCGGCCTGCCAGTGCGGCAGTTCGGCCAGTGCGGCGGCGTCCCAGGCGACGGGGTCGTCGGCGAGCCGCTCCAGCACCCGGCCGAAGGCGGCGAACATGTCGTCGAGCAGCCGGGCGGGGAACAACTCCTCGACGGCGTCCCAGTTGTAGACCAGGTCGCCGCGCTCCTCGGTCACCTGGTGGTCCAGCCACACCTGCGGGGTCTGGCTGATCTGGTGCACGAGCGGGCCGAAGAAGTCCATGCCGGCCGACGGGTCCTCGCCGTCACCGTTCAGGATCATCGCGGTGAACACCACCGGCATGCTCGCACCGGGGCCGCCGCCCTCGCGACGGGAGCGCTCGCGCATCACCCGCACGCCGTTGAACTCCGGGTGCTCCAGGTCACGCAGCAACTGCTCCTGGAGCCGGGCCACCCGCGCGGCGAACGGCTCGCCGGGGCGGTCCGGGTCGGCGAGCAGGGTCACGGAGGTGAAGTCGCCGATCAGACTGTCGATCTGACGGTGTGTCGGCGGGCGGTTCAGCAGCGTCAGGTTGACCGTGAAGTCCGGCTGCTGGGACCACATCCGCAGCACCTCGGCGTAGCCGGTCATCAGGACCGAGGAGGGCGTGAGACCCCTGGCCCGGGCCGCCGACTTGACCTGCTGCCAGCGCTCCCGCGCCAGCCGGCCGCTGCGGTGGGTGAACTCGGGGCGGCCGAGGCGGCTCGGCGAGGTCGCCAGCGGGAGGGCGGGCGCGGCCGGAAGCTCGTCCAGCCGGGCGAGCCAGTACTCCTCGGCCTTGGCGTAGCGGCTGCCCGAGCGGGCCTCCTCCTCGGCCAGCACGTGGTCGCGGAAGGAGAGTTCGAGGGGCTCCGGCTGCCAGGACGGATCCTCGTAGAACCGCCGCCAGTCCTGGAACAGCACGTACATGCTGAAGCCGTCGACGAGCAGGATGTCCAGGCCGATGTGCAGCCGCAGCACCCCGTCGTCCAGCAGCGAGGCGCGGACGTCGAACAGCGGCCAGCGGTCCGCCGGGAGCACCTGGTGGTCCATGGCGGCCCGGGTGGCGGCGAGCCTGGCCTGCTGCTGCCCGGCGGGCAGCGCGCGCAGGTCGTCCACGGCGATCTCGTAGGGCGCCACCTCGGGCAGCACCCGCTGGGCGCCGTCCGGCTGGATGACGGCGCGGAGCATGTCGTGGCGCTCGATCACCCGGCGCAGACTCTGTTCGAGGCGCGCGAGGTCCAGCCCGCCGCGCTCGCGCTCGAAGTACACGTAGGTGGCGACCCCGCCCAGTTCGACGGCGGGCCGGCGGCCCACCCAGTAGGCGTGCTGGATGTCGGTGAGCGGGAACGGCTCGTGGCGCCGGGCCGGTGCGGCCACCAGGGGCGGGCGGGCGGTGCCGGCCTCGACGCCCTGGAGGACGGCGAGCAGGTCCTCCTTGCGGGCCTTGAGCTCGGCGCGCAGTTCGGGGGTGAGGGAGCCGGCCGGGGCGAGGACGTCGAGGCGGCCGTCGACCAGCCGCAGGCGGATTCCTTGCTGGTGGAGCCGGACGAGCAGGTCCTGGGTCATCGTGGGACGTCCTCTTCGCTGGGCCGGGCGATCGCGTCACGGACGGCGGTGGCCGACCGGCCGGTGAGCAGGGTGTGGTGGGTGCCGGGGACGGCGGTGGCGCGGGTGCGGCCGGTGGTCAGCCCGGCCCAGCCCCAGTCCGGCGCGGCGGCCTCCGGGTGGCCGGCGAACTCGCCGACCTGGCCGTCCGCGGCCCGCAGCACCGTGATGTCGGCGGCGATCCGCCCGGCCGTGTAGTGGTTGCAGGCGCGTACGACGCCCCGGAACACGGCCAGCGTGGTGGCGAGTTCGGCCGGGCCGAGACCGCCGGCCGGGCCTGCCGCGAGGTGCAGCAGCTCCGCGGTGCGCTCGGTGCGCCCGGCCTCGGGCAGCCCGGCCAGCTCGGCGAGTGCGGCGAGTGCCGCGGGGGCTGCCCCGGCCGGGTCGAAGCCGATGTCCAGATCCTCCAGGAACCAGTGCAGCAGCTGGAGTTCTCCGATCTCCCGGGAGGCGGTCGGGGCCGGTGCGTCGATCACCACCAGCCGCTCCACCCGCTCGCCGGCGGCCTCCAGCAGCTCGGCCATCGCGGCGGCGATCACCGCGCCGGAGGACCAGCCGCCGAGCCGGTACGGGCCGTGCGGCACAGCCTCCCGCAACCGGGCGACGTACAGCCCGGCCAGCTCGGCCATCGTCTCCAGCGGCGCGCCGCCGCCGGCCGGGCCGGGGGCCTGGAAGGCCAGGAACGGCTCGCCCAACTGCTCGGCGAGGTCGCGGTAGCAGAGCACGTTGCCGCCCGCGGGGTGGACGAAGAACCACGGCTGTTCGTCCGGCGCGGCCTCCCGCAGCCGTACCAGCGGTGACCACTCCTGCTCCCGCGCGGCCAGCCAGTCGGCGAGCCGGGCGATGGTCCGCCGCTCCAGCAGGGCGCCGAGCGGCAGCCGGCGGCCGAGCCGGTGGGCGATCTGCCCGATCACCCGCAGCGCGGTGAAGGACTGCCCGCCGAGTTCGAAGAAGTCGTCGTGCACGCCGATCGGCCCGGTGCCGAGCACCGACTCCCAGATCTCCACCAGGGTGCTCTCCACCGGGGTGCGGGGCGCCGTGCGGGTGCGCGGGGCGGCCTGTTCGTCCTGGCCGAGGTGCTGCAGTGCCGCGCGGTCCAGCTTGCCGTTGGCGGTGAGCGGGAGGGCGTCGAGCACGGTGAGCCGGCTGGGCATCAGGTAGCCGGGCAGCCGCTCGCCGAGCGCCGTGCGCAGGCCGGCGGCGTCCGGCGCGGGGGCGCCGTCGGCGCCCGTCACGAAGGCCGCCAGCTGGTTGCCGGAGTCGGTGCGGCGTGCCACCACGGCGGCCTGGCCGACCCCGGGCAGCTCCAGCAGCGCGTACTCGACCTCGCCGGGCTCGACCCGGAACCCCTGGATCTTCACCTGGTGGTCGGCGCGGCCGAGGAACTCGATGGACCCGTCGGGCAGGTACCGGCCGAGGTCGCCGGTGCGGTAGAGCCGCTCCCCGGTGACGGGGTGGGCGGTGAACGCGGCCGCGGTGCGCTCCTCGTCACCGAGGTAGCCCAGGGCCAGGCCGACGCCGCCGATGTACAGCTCACCCGAGACCCAGGTGGGGGCGGAGCGGCCGTTCCCGTCCAGGATGTGCCAGCTCTGGTTCGCCAGCGGCCTGCCGTACGGGATGCTCACCCGGTGGGCGTCGGCCGGCGCGACCGGGTGGACGATCGACCAGATGGACGCCTCGGTGGCGCCGCCGAGGCTGATCACCTGCGCGTTCGGCGCGACGGCCCGGATCCGCGCGGGCAGGCCGACCGGGATCCAGTCGCCGCTGAGCAGCACCGTCCGCAGCGAGGGGAACGTCCGGCCGGTGGCCTCCGCCTCCTCCACGAGGAGCTGCATGAGGGCGGGCACGGAGTTCCAGACCGTCACCCCGTGGGCGAGCACCGCCTCCACCCAGGCGGGCGGGTCGGGCTCGCCGGGCTCGGGCAGCACGAGCGTCGCGCCCGCGCGGACGGCGCCGAAGATGTCGTACACGGAGAGGTCGAAGCAGAGCGAGGAGATGCCGAACAGCACGTCCTCGGAGGTGACCCGGAAGCGCCGGTTGATCTCGTCGATGGTGTTGAGCGGTCCGCGGTGTTCCAGCATCGCGCCCTTCGGGCGGCCGGTGGAGCCGGAGGTGAAGATGACGTACGCGAGGTCCTGCGGGCTGCGCGCGGGGGTGTCGGCGGTGGCGGCGGCCGTGCCGGGCCCCGCCGGTCCGTCCACCGCGACGACCGGGGCGTCCGTCAGCTTGGCGAGCCGGTCCCGGCCGGCCAGGTCGGTCAGGACGACCGAGGCCGTGGTGTCGGCGAGGACGGCCCGCAGGCGCTCCTCGGGCCAGGCCGGGTCGAGCGGGGCGTACGCCGCGCCGGCGGTCAGCACGCCGAGCACCGCCGCGACCTGCTCCCAGCCCTTCGGCAGCGCGACCGCGACCAGGTCGCCGGGCCGCGCACCCTGGGAGCGCAGCAGGGCCGCGATCCGCTCGGCCGCGTAGCCGAGTTCGCCGTAGTCCAGACTGCGGCCGGCGCTCCGGACGGCCGGGTGGCTGGGCCGCTCGGCGGCGTGCAGGCGCAGCCGGTCGTGCAGCAGGCCCGCCGGAACCGGCCGGGAGGGCCGGTTGAGCGCCGCCCGCTGTTCGCGCTGCGCGGCCGGCAGCAGGTCGAACGCGGGGCTGCGCCAGGCCTCGTCGCCGGCCGCCAGCTGCTCCACCATGCTGCGGTAGCCCTGCTCCATGGCGTCGATCAGACCCTCGGGGAACATGGTCTCGATGACGTCCCAGACCACCCAGAGACTGCCGTCGCTCAAGTCCCAGAACTCGCAGTCGATCAGTGTCTGCGGTGTCTCCAGCCTGCTGTGCACCGGGCGGTCCTGCTGCCCGACGAACAGCGCACTGCCGATCGCGTACGGGCAGACCGCCCGGCCGGGGGTGCGGCGGGCCTGGTTCAGCGACTGCAGGACCTTCACCCCGCTCCAGTACACCTGGCCGACGTCGGCCAGCACCTGGGACTGCAGCCGCTGGGCGCGGGCCTCGAAGGCCTCGTCCGGGCGCCAGTCGACCTCCAGCGGGTACAGCGAGGCGAAGTTGCCCAGCACGTCGGCCATCTGCGGGTGCAGCGGCAGCCGGTGCGTGATCATGTTGTTGAGCAGGAAGTGCCGGGAGCCGCTCCAGTACGCGAGCACCTCGGCCTGCACGGCGGACAGCAGGTTGGTGGTGGTCAGGTGCCGGGCCGCCGCCTTCTCCTTGAGCGCGGCCCAGACCTGCGGCGGGAACAGCAGTTCGCGGCGGCGCAGGTCCGAGCGGCCGCGCGGGTCGGCGCCGGCGGCGAGCGGTACGTACGGCGCCTCGGGCCAGTCGGCGATCCGGTTCTCCCAGTAGCTGCGGGCGGCCTGGCCGAGCGGGGACTCCTCGATCTCGGCCAGGGTGAGCACGCAGTCCCGGAAGGTGATCTCCAACTCCGGCGGAGCCCAGTCCGGTTCGCGGTAGCGGCGGAGCACCGTACTGACGAAGCGCAGGGTCGCCGGGGCGTCGCTGAAGATGTTGTTGTTGTTCAGGTGCAGCCGGGCCCGGCCGCCCGGCAGCAGGCTGAGCCGCAGGTCCACCCAGGGCCACCGGTCGTGCGGGGGCTCGGTGGACGCCATCTCGGCGCGGACCTCGCCGACCGCGCGGTCGGCCTCGTCCGGCGGCAGGTGGCGCACGTCGAGCACGGGCAGCCGGGCGGGCGCCGGATCGCGGACGGCCTGCAACCGCATGTCGTCCCGGATCACCACCAGGTTGCCGCGCTGGTAGTGCAGTTCGGCGTTGAGGGCGACCTCCAGCCGCTCCGGGTCGGTGTCGGGCAGCTCGTACTCGAAGTACTGGTGCGGCCGGACGTAGTACTCGAAGCCCTCCCGGCTGCCGATCAGGAACGAGGCCTGGAGGTCGGACGGCGGGAACGGCTCCCAGCGGGCCGCGGGGTCGGCGGTGACCTGCGGCAGTGCGGTGTCCACCGGTCGGTCGGCGGCCAGGCCGGCGAGCCGCTCCAGCAGCTCGGGCTTGTGCAGGCCGATCTGCGCACGCAGTTCGGCGGTGAGCCGCCCCTTCGGGGCTCTGACCTCCAGCCCGCCGCCGTCGGCGAGCTTCAACCTGATTCCGTTGCGGGCGAGTTCGTCGAGGAGGGACGGTACCGTCGTTGTGCCGGTTCCACTCACTGAGGGTGTCTCCTAGTTCCACGGGTGTGCTGACGCGCTGGTCCGGTCGCCGCTGTCAGAGGGTCAGCACTTCGGTCTCCTCGTCGTCCTCGTCGAAGTCCTCGTCCGCGGCCAGGACCGACAGGGCGGTGAGGTGCCGGCAGACCAGCTCGGCGATCTCCAGCGCGGTGCCGCCGCCGAACAGCAGGTTGGTGGGCGCGTCGGTGGCGAAGTCCGCCAGCAGGCGGTTGCGGAGCTGGATGGTGGTGAGGGAGTCGAAGCCGAGCTCGTTCAGCCGCCGGTGGCCGAAGCCCGGCCGCACGGCGTCCCGTTCGCTCACCGTCATGCCGAGCAACTGCGTTACCAGGCCCAGCAGTTCGTCGAGCACGGCGGCCCTGGCCCCGGCCGGGTCGGTGATCGTGAGCCGGGCCAGCTCCTTCGCCCGCCCCGGGTCCGGGGTGCCGGGTGCGGCGGCCGCCGGGGCCAGGCCGGCCAGCAGGGTGTACGGCAGCCGGCGGGTCGCGGCCGGGAACCTGGCCCAGTCGACGGTCAGGATGCCGCTCTGCGGGCCCGCCCCGGTCCGCTCCAGTGCGGCCAGCGCCGCGTCCGTCCCCAGCGCGGTGATGCCGGTGGCCGCGTACCGGGCCAGGACGTCCTCGCGGGCGGCCATGCCGGTCTCGGCCCACGGGCCCCAGTTGATGCTGAGGGCGGGCAGGCCCCGGTGGTGGCGGTGTTCGGCCAGTGCGTCCAGGAAGGCGTTGGCGGCGACGTAGCCGGCCTGGCCGGCCGCGCCGAAGAGGGAGGCGATGGAGGAGTAGAGCAGGAAGAAGTCCAGCTCGGCGCCCTCGGTGCGGCGGTGCAGGTGCCAGCCGCCGCGGACCTTGGGGTCCATGATCCGGGCGAGCTCGGCCGGGGTCTGCTGGTGCAGGATCACCTCGGAGTTGACGCCCGCGGCGTGCACCACGCCGCGCAGCGGCGGCAGGTGCTGCTCGGCGTACCCGATCAGGGCGTCCACCTCGGCGGGGTCGGCGAGGTCCGCCGGACGCAGCTCGACCCGGACCCCGGCGGCGCGCAGCCGCGCCACGGCGGCCGGCTCGGCGGCGGGGACGGTGCGACCGGTGAGCAGCAGGGTGCGGGCGCCGCGTTCGGCCAGCCGGGCGGCGGTGACCAGGCCCAGCGCACCCCAGCCGCCGGTGATCAGGTACGTGGCGTCCGGGCGGACGGGGGCGGGCCCCGGGCCCGGCGCGGTCTGCTCCAGCAGCCGGGCCTCGTACCACTGGCCGGCCCGGACGGCGAGGTGGCCCGAGCCGCCCAGTGCGGCGGCGCGGCCCAGCAGTTCGGCCACCGCGGGCGCCGGCTCGGCCGGGTCGAGGTCGGCCTGGACGACGGTGACCTCGGGGTACTCGGCGATCACCGCGCGGGCCAGGCCGGACAGCGGCGCCTGCCGCAGGTCGGGGGTGTCCCGGCCCGGGCGCGGGGCGGTGGCGCCGGTGGTGCAGAGCAGCACCGCCGGCCGGGCGGCGGCGTGGGCGGCCAGGAAGTCGCGCAGCACGGTCAACTGCGCTCCGGCCAGCCGGTACGCCTCCTCCAGCGGGTCGTCGCCGCCGTCCGGGGAGCCCGCGCCGAGGTGCAGCAGCAGTCCTTCGACCGGCGCCGGTGCGTCGTCGCCGAGCAGGGCGGCCTGCCCGCCGAGGGCCTCGAAGCCGCTGCGCCAGGCCTCGGCCCGGCCGGCCTCCTCGCTGTGCACCAGCCAGGCTCCCCGGGGCGCCGGGGTGGTGGCGGGCGCGGCGGGCTGCCAGGTGATCCCGTAGCGGCGCGGGCCGGCGCCGGCGTCCGGCAGCGCGCTGCGCGGTACCGCGCGCATCAGCAGCCCCCGGACGGTCGCCAGGTGTTCGCCGCTCCCGGTGAGCAGGTCGAGGTCGAGGGTGCCCTCGGGTGAGCCGGCGGCGCGCTGCCAGCGGGCGTGGCACCAGAGGCGGTGCGGGAGGGGGGCGTAGGCGGTGAGGCCGGCCAGCCGGGTCGGTACCCAGGGGTCGGCCTCGTCCTCGGTGAAGGCGCCGACGCTCTGGAAGCAGGCGTCCAGGACCACCGGGTGGAGCAGGGCGCCGGTGTCCTCGGCGGCCTCGGCGACCTCGATCAGGGCCAGTGCCTCGTCACCGTCGCGCCACAGGCCGGTGAGACCGCGGAAGGCCGGCCCGTAGTCGAGGCCGATGCGGGCGAAGCGGTCGTAGAGCGCCGCCGGGTCCTGTGCGGTGAGCCGGGCGCGCAGGGCGTCGAGGTCGGCCGGCGCCGGGCGGGGGATGCCGCCGGGTGCGGCCGAGGCGGCGTCGACGTGCTGGGTCCAGGCGCTGCCGGGGCCGTCGTGGCGGCTGAGACATCGGACGCCGGTGGCTCCGTCGGCCGTCCCGGCCACCGACTGCACGGCCACCGGCCGCCCCTCGGGCAGCGGCAGGAAGGCGGTGAAGGCGGTGTCCGTGAGCGTCCACGGCCCGTCGTGGCCGGGGGCGGCCACCCGGGCCGCCGCCAGTGCCCACTCGATCATCGCGCTGCCGGGCAGCACCGCGGCGCCGCCCAGCCGGTGCTGGGCGAGGTACCAGGGCCGTTCGGTGGTCAGGGTCTGCGAGTACCGGCGTTCCGCCGTGCCCGCGAGCTCGATCTCCGAGCCGAGCAGCGGGTGCAGCTCCGCCGTGGGAGCTGTCGCGGCGGGTGCCTCCAGCCAGTGCCGGCGCCGCTGGAACGGGTACGTGGGCAGCTCGACCGGCTGCGCGCCGGGCCCGAACAGAGCGGCGGGCCAGCGCACTTCGGCGCCCTCGGCGTGCAGCTGGGCCACCGCGGTGAGCAGCGTGCGCGGCTCGGGCCGGTTGCGGCGCAGGGCGGCGACGGGCGCGCCCTCGCCGGTCAGGCAGTCCTGGACGAGCGCGGTGAGGGTGGCGCCGGGGCCGAGCTCCAGCCAGCCGGTCACGCCCTCGGCCTCCAGGTGCCGTACGCCGTCCAGGAAGCGGACGGTGTGGCGCAGTTGGTCGACCCAGTACTCCGGCGAACGGAGCTGTGCGGTGGTCGCGGGCCGGCCGGTGAGGTCGGAGATCACCGGCAGCTGCGGCGGGTGGAACCCGACCGTCGCGGCGGCGGCCCGGAAGTCCGCGAGGACGGAGTCCATCTGCGCGGAGTGGAAGGCGTGGCTGACCCGGAGCCGGGTGCTGGAGCGGCCCTCGCCGGCCCAGCGCGCGACCAGCCGGGCGATGGCCTCGGCGTCGCCCGACACCACGGTGGAGAGCGGGGAGTTGACGGCGGCGACGGCGACCCCGGGCTCCTCGACGAGCGCCGCGAGCACCTCCTCCTCGGTGGCCTGGACGGACACCATCGCGCCGCCCGCGGGTGCGGCCTGCATCAGCCGGGCCCGCGCCGCGACCAGCCGGCAGGCGTCCGGCAGCGACAGCACGCCGGCCACGTGCGCCGCGCTCAGCTCGCCCACCGAGTGCCCGATCAGGTGGCTCGGCGTCAGCCCGAAGGAGCGGACCAGGCGGTACAGCGCGACCTCCAGGGCGAACAGCGCGGGCTGCGCGTAGCCCGTCCGGTCGAGGAGATCGGCCTCGGGCGAGCCCTCGGCGCAGAACACCAGGTCGCGCAGCGGCCGGTCGAGCAGCGGGTCGAGGTGGGCGCAGACCTCGTCGAAGGCCTCGGCGAACACCGGGAAGGCGGCGTGCAGTTCGCGGCCCATACCGGGGCGCTGGGCGCCCTGGCCGGAGAACAGGAAGGCGATCGAGCCGGGCCGGGCGCTCTCCTGGACGAGGCCGGGCGGGCGGCTGCCGGACGCCAGCGCCGCCAGGCCGGCCAGCAGGTCGTCCCGGCTGTCGCCGATCACGGTCGCGCGGTGCTCGAAGTCGCTTCGGCCGGCCGCCAGGGAGTACCCCACGTCGGCGGGGGACAGCTCGGGCGATTCGGTCAGCCGGGTGTGCAGGCGGGCGGCCCGGGCGCGCAGCGCCGTGTCGTCGCGAGCGGTCAGCGTCCACGGCAGGGGGTGCGCCGGGCCCTCCGGCCCCTGTCCGGCGGGGGCGGGCTCCTCGGGGGCCTGCTCCAGGACGACGTGGGCGTTGGTGCCGCTGATCCCGAACGAGGAGACGGCGCAGCGCCGGGGGTGCCCGCGCTCGGGCCACGGCGCGGCCTCGGGGAGCAGGGCGACCCCGCTGCCGTCCCAGTCGACCTCCGGTGTGGGGCGGTCGGTGTGCAGGGTGCCCGGGAGCAGGCCGTGCCGCATCGCCAGCACCATCTTGATCACCCCGGCCACTCCGGCCGCCGACTGGGTGTGCCCGATGTTCGACTTGAGCGAGCCGACCAGCAGTTCCTCGCCGGCGGGCCGCCGGTCGCCGTAGACGGAGATCAGGGCCCGCGCCTCGATCGGGTCGCCCTGGGCGGTGCCGGTGCCGTGCGCCTCGACGGCGTCGATGTCGGCCGGGGCGAGGCCGGCGTTGGCCAGGGCCTGGCGGATGACCCGCTCCTGCGACGGGCCGCTCGGCGCCGTCAGGCCGTTGCTGGCGCCGTCCTGGTTGATCGCGCTGCCCCGGATCAGGCCGAGCACCCGCTGGCCGCTCCGGCGGGCGTCGGAGAGCCGCTCGACGAGCAGGACGCCGGCGCCCTCGCTCCAGCTGGTGCCGTCCGCGGCGGCGGCGAACGGCTTGCACCGGCCGTCGGCGGCCAGCCCGCGCTGGGCGCTGAACTCCAGGAACATGCCCGGGTTGGGCATCACGGAGGCACCGCCGGCAAGGGCGAGGTCGCACTCGCCGGCCCGCAGGGCCTGGCAGGCCTGGTGCAGGGCGACCAGTGAGGAGGAGCAGGCGGTGTCGACGGTGACGGCCGGCCCCAGCAGGCCCAGGGTGTAGGCGATCCGGCCGGAGGCGACGCTGCCGGCGCTGCCGGTGAGCAGGTATCCGGCGGACTCCTCGGTGGCCTGGTCCAGCGTTCCGCCGTAGCCGTTGTGGCTGAGGCCGGTGAACACGCCGGTGCTGCTGCCGTGCAGCGAGGCCGGGTCGATGCCGGCCCGCTCGACGGCCTCCCAGACGGTCTCCAGCAGCAGCCGCTGCTGCGGGTCCATCGCGGCGGCCTCGCGCGGTGAGACGCCGAAGAAGCCGGCGTCGAACTCTGCCGCGTCGTACAGGAATCCGCCGTTGGTGCTGTACGTCCTGCCGGGTCTGCCGGGCTCCGGATGGTAGCGCCCGGCGATGTCCCAGCCCCGGTCGGTCGGGAAGGCGGAGATCGCGTCCACGCCGTCGGCGGCCAGTTGCCAGAGCCGGTCGGGGGAGTCGGCGCCGCCGGGGAACCGGCAGCCGATCCCGATGATCGCGATGGGTTCGTGGGCCCGCTCCTCGACCTCGCGCAGGCGAGCCTCGGCCTGGTACAGGTCGACCGTGGCCTTCTTCAGGTACTGGGTGAGCCGCTCTTCGTTGGTCACAGTTGGCCCCTGCTGTCGATGAGGTCGAAGATCTCTTGCGAACTGGCCGAGAGGATCGCCTCGGTGAGGTCGCCGCCCGGCGGTTGCCGGCGCTGGTTCTGCTGCGGGCGCTCCAGGCGCCCCAGGAGGTCGCGCAGGCGGCGGGTGACCGCCTCGCGGGCCCCGTCGTCCAGATCGGCGGAGCCCAACGTGGCCGCCATCTCGTCGATCCGGGTGAGGAGTTGCGCGCCGGGCGGCTGCTCGCCCTCGGCCAGCAGGGTCTGCAGGTGGGTGGTGAGAGCGGCCGGGCTGGGGTGGTTGTAGGCCAGCGCGGTCGGCAGCTTCAGCCCGAGGGCGTCGCCGAGCCGGCGCAGCAGTTCGGCGGCGCCCAGCGAGTCGAGGCCCAGCTCCCTGAACGGCCGGGTGGCGGTGACCGATCCGGCGCTGCGGCCGAGGACGGCGCCGGTGTGCGCGCCGACCAGGCCCGCCAGTCGCCTGCGCTGCTCGGCCGCGGGCAGGCCGGCGATCTCCTGGCCGGCCGCGGCCGGGCCGGCCGGCTGCGGCGCGGTCGCGGGAGTCGCGGCCGGGGGAGCGGCGGCCGCCGTTGTCCCGCCCGGCTGCTGCGGCGGTGCGTCGAGCCAGTGCCGCTCCCGCTGGAAGGCGTAGGTCGGCAGTGCGGTGCGACGGGCGCCCGTACCGGCCGACACGGCGGGCCAGTGCACCGGCACGCCGCGAACATGGACCTCGGCGAGCGAGGTCAGGAAGCGCAGCCTGCCGCCGTCGCCCCGGCGCAGCGTGCCCGCGCCGAACGCCCGCCCGGTGCCGGGCTCCTGGAGGTCGCCGCCGTCGTCGAGGATGTCGCGCAGGCCGCCGGCGAGCACGGGGTGCGGGCTGGTCTCGATGAAGGCGCGGTGGCCGTCGGCCAGCAGGCTGCGGACGGTCGCCTCGAACCGTACGGTCCGGCGCAGGTTGCGGTACCAGTACTCGGCGTCCAGCGTGGTGGTGTCGAGCAGGCCGCCGGTGACGGTCGAGTAGAACGGGATCTCGCCGGCCCTCGGGGTGATCCCGGCGAGCAGGGCCAGCAGCGGCTCGCGGATCTCCTCGACCTGCGGTGAGTGCGAGGCGTAGTCGACGGCGATCCGGCGCGCCTCGACGCCCTCGGCGGCGAGTGCGGCCCCGAGCTCGTCCAGCGCGGCCGGGTCGCCCGAGATCACGGTGGCGGCAGGGCCGTTGACGACGGCGATGTCGAGCCGGCCGCCCGAGGCGGTGACCCGCCCGGCGAGCGCGTCGGCGTTCTGCCGCACGGACAGCAGGCCGCCGCGGCCGGACAGCGCCCGGACGGCCCGGCTGCGCAGGGCGACCAGCCGGGCGGCGTCGTCCAGGGTGAGCGCGCCCGCGACGTACGCGGCGGCGATCTCGCCCTGCGAGTGGCCGGCCACCGCGTCCGGCCGCACGCCGGCCGAGCGCCACAGCGCGGCCAGTGACACCATGACGGCGAACAGGGCGGGCTGCACGACGTCCACGCGCTCCAGCAGCGCTCCGTCGGCCGCTCCGGCGCCGCGCAGCACGTCCATCAACGACCAGTCGGTGTGCGGCCGCAGGGCGTCCGCGCAGGCCGCCAGGGTGTCGGCGAAGACCGGGGCGCAGTCGAGCAGCCCGGTGGCCATCGCGGCCCACTGCGAACCCTGGCCGGGAAACAGGAACACCACCTTGCCGGGGGCGGCCACGCCCTCCACCAGCTGGGCGGCGGGCAGGCCCGCGGCGAGTGCGGCCAGCCCGGCCCGGAAGTCCTCCGGCCGGTCGGCGACGACGGCGGCGCGGTGCTCGAAGGCCGTCCGGTGCAGGGCGAGCGAGTGGCCGGTGTCGGCCGGTGCGACGCCGGGGTGGCGGTCGGTGAAGTCGAGCAGCGCGGCGGCCTGGGCGCGCAGGGCCGCCGGTGTGCGGCCGGACAGCGGCCACACGGCGGCCTGCCCGGCGGGCCGCGCCGGGGCCGGCGGGCCCGCGGCCGGTTGCGGCGCCTCGCCCAGTACCAGATGGCAGTTGGTGCCGCCCATGCCCCAGGCGCTGACCCCGGCGAGCAGCCGGCCTTCGGGCTGCGGCCAGGGCGACGGCTCCCGGACGACGCTCAGGTTCAGCCGCTCCAGCGGGATGCCGGGGTTCGGTTCGGTGAAGTTCAGGCTCGCGGGCAGCTCGCGGTGGGCGACGGCGAGCAGGGTCTTCAGCAGTCCGGCGATGCCGGCCGCGCCCTCCAGGTGGCCCACGTTGGTCTTGGCCGAGCCGACCAGCAGCGGTGACCCCGGGGCCTTGGCGGCGCCGACGGCCGCGCCGAGGGCCGCCGCCTCGACCGGGTCGCCCACCGGCGTTCCTGTGCCGTGCAGTTCGACGTACTGGAGTGCGGCGGGCTCGATCCCGGCCCGGCGGCAGGCGGTCAGGACGACCTCCTGCTGGGTGCGGGCGACCGGGGTGGTGAGCCCCGCGCCGCCGCCGTCGTTGTTGACGGCGCTGCCCAGCAGCACGCCGAGGACGGGGTCACCGTCGGCGAGCGCGTCGGCCAGCGGCTTGAGCAGGACGAGGCCGCCGCCCTCGCCGCGTACGTAGCCGTTGGCCCGGGCGTCGAAGGTGTGACATCGGCCGTCGGGCGAGAGGCCGCCGAACCGGGCGACCCGCAGCGTGGTGTCGGCCAGCAGGTTGAGGTTGACGCCGCCCGCGAGGGCGAGTCCGGACTCGCCCCGGCGCAGGCTGTCGCAGGCCAGGTGCACGGCGACCAGCGCGGAGGACTGGCCGGAGTCGACGGTCAGGCTGGGGCCGCGCAGGCCGAGCCGGTAGGAGAGCCGGTTGGCGATGATGCTGCGGTGAGTACCCGTCAGGCTGTGGCGGGTCACCCCGGCATGTGACTGACGGTCTGTCAGCAAGGCGTAGTCGTCCTGGATCGCGCCGACGAACACGCCGGTTGAGGTGCCCTCCAGGGCTGCCGGGAGCAGGCCCGCGTCCTCGACGGCCTCCCAGCCCAGCTCCAGCAGCAGCCGCTGCTGCGGGTCCATGGCGGCCGCCTCGCGCGGCGAGACGCCGAAGAAGTCGGCGTCGAACAGGTCGACCCGGTCGAGGAAGCCGCCGTACCCGATGTCGTCCGGCACCGGCGCGGTACGCTCCCACCGGCCCGGCGGTACCGGTGAGACCGAACTGCCACCGTTTCGGAGAAGTTTCCAGAATGCCTCCGGATTCGACGCCCCGGGAAACCGGCAGGAAATTCCGATGACCGCTATGGGGCTGTCGGCCGGCAGCCCGTCCGGTTCATTTCGCCGCATGACTCGCACTCCCCCGATGAGTACTCGCCGCCGCGAATCGACCTGCTCCGGCGGTCGGGCGGTTGAAAGTCTGCATCAGTGACGGGGCGGCTGCATCTCCGATATTGCTCAGCGGTGTGCCGGGCATACTCAGGAGCGCCCGCCCTCCGGGACGCGGGCGAGCAGGTGCAACGCCGCACCGCCCGTGCCGCAGACGTGCGGCGGCTCGGCGTCCAGCGGCCCGCCCGCCCGGGGACCGCGCAGCAGCCGGGCCAGGACGGTCGCGCGGTCGCCCGCCTGGCCGTCCCGCGCGCACTCGGCGGCGTACACCCCGATCAGGTTGTGGAACCGGTAGAGCCCCCGGCCGACCTCCTCCAGCAGGTGGTTGTCGGCCAGCGCCGCCAACTGCCGGGCGGCATCGGCCTCGCCGGTGCCGGCGTAGCGGGCGGCGAGCGGCGCGCTGATCAGCTCCTCCTCGCAGTGCCCGAGCAGCCGGAACATCCGCGCGGCGTCGGGGGGCAGACTGCGGACGGAGGCCGCGAACGCCGTCCGCAGGCTGGCCGTGACGTCGTCCTCGACGGTGAGCCGGTCGAGGGTGCCGTGCTCGGCGCAGTGGTAGTCGGCGAGTTCGGCGAGCGTCAGCCGGGGCGAGGCGGCCAGCCCGGCGGCGGCGATCCGCAGGGCCAGCGGCAGGTTGCCGCAGAGCCCGGCGAGCCGGGCACCCACCTCGCGCTGCCCGGCCAGGCGCTCCTCGCCGACCAGGCAGGCCATCAGGTCGACGGCGTCCTCGGTCGCCAGCGGCGCCAGCTCGATGCGGTAGGCGCCGTCCCTGGCCGCCAGGCCGTACTGCCGGCGGCGGCTGGTGACCAGTACGCAGGCGGGCCCGCGCGGCAGCAGCGGGCGCACCTGGTCGGCGTGCAGCGCGTCGTCCAGCACGATCAGCACCCGCTTGCCGTGCAGCAGGCTGCGGTAGAGCGCGGTGCGGCCGGGCAGGTCGGCGGGGAGCAGCCGCTCCTCGATGCCGAGGCTGCGCAGCAGCATGGCCAGCGCCTCGTGCGCGCCGAGCGGCTCCCGGCCGGGGTCGGAGCCGCAGAGGTCGACGAAGAGCTGGCCGTCGGGGTAGCTCTCGGAGAGCTGGTGGGCGAGTTGCAGGGCCAGCGCGCTCTTGCCGATGCCGGGGGCGCCCTCGACGACGGCGACGGTGGCGTGCATCTCGGGCCGGGCGACGCCGCAGCCGACGAAGTTGCGCAGCCGGGCGGACTCCTCGGTGCGGCCGGTGAAGCCCCGGGCGCCGGGCGGTAACTGGGCCGGTTTGGGGGCGGGCGCCGGGGCGGGCGGAGCGGTCCGCAGGACGGTGGGCGCGGTGGCGGCGGCGCGCAGGTCGAGGTCGGTGTGCCCGGCCAGAATCTGCTGGTGCAGGCGGCGCAGTTCGCCGCCGGGTTCGATGCCCAGCTCGTCCTGGAGCAGCCGCCGGGTCTCCCGGTAGGTGCCGAGGGCCTGGGCGCGGCGCCCGCAGCGGTAGAGGGCGAGCATCAGCAGCCAGCGCAGCCGCTCGCGCAGCGGCTCCTTCGCCACCAGGCCGGACAGCACCGTCACCGCCTCGCTGTGCCGGGAGGCGGCGAGGACGGCCTCGGCCCACTCCTCGACGGCGGTGAGCCGCACCTCGTGCAGCCGGGTGCGTTCCAGCTCGGCGAACGGGCCGGGGACGTTCGCGTACGCCTCACCGTGCCAGAGGGCGAGCGCGTTCTCGTATCCGCGGATGGCCTCCTCGGCCTCGCCGGCGCCGAGCAGCCGCCGGGCCCGGGCGTGACTGTCGGCGAACAGTTCCGCGTCGACCGCCGCGGTGTCCAGGCAGAGCGCGTAGCCGCCTCCCGCCGACACCAGGACGCCGCCGGACTCGCGCGGTCCGCGCTCCGGCTCCAGGACGCGCCGCAGCCCTGCCACGTAGGTGTGCACCCCGTTGACGGCGGTCTGCGGTACGGCGCTGCCCCATACGGCGTCGACGATCTGCTCGACGCCCACCACCTGATTGACCCGGCTCGCGAGAAGGCCCAGCACGGCTCGTTGCTTCGGCGGTCCGAGAACGACTTCCGCGCCTCTGGCCCATACCCTCATCGGCCCCAAGAGTTCCAGTCGCACGGCTCCCCCGAATCTTCCGATGCCGAATAGCTGCGACGTATCAATCTGTTCTTCGGGTGCGTTTCTGTCACCGCCGAGATTGCTCTGCCGGGCCGATCCGGGAAGTCGAATTCCGCTACTGTCAGGGAGGTTAACGTCTTGACAGCGCCCCGTGGCTCTGCTTGCCTGCCCACGGGAATGGCGGGTTCCGCGTGGAGCCGCCAGTCACGGGGGAGTCTTGATGCGATCAGAGATCGAACGTGTCGTCAGCGGTATCCGAGAGGGTTTCAGCGAGGATCTGACACTGGCCGAGCTGGGTGAGATGGCCCGGCTGAGTCCGTTCCACATGGCACGGCTGTTCCGCCAGGAGACGGGGCTGCCGCCGGCGTCCTTCCTGATGGCGGTCCGGCTGGAGGAGGCGAGGAAGCGGCTGTTGCACACGCAGGACAGCATCGCGGACATCTCGGTGCGCTGCGGCTACGCCAGCATCGGCGCGTTCACCACGCGTTTCACCAGGACGGTCGGCGTCTCGCCGGGCCGCTACCGGCGGTTGGTGTCGCTCGGCGCCGCCGCGGTCGACTTCATCTCGGGCGGCGACGACACCCCGAGCACGTACGGCTCGATCCTCGGCGACACCAGGCGCTCGGACGGGATGGACGGCGAACCGGTCTTCGTGGCGGCGTTCCCGGCGGGCCGGTCGGGCGGCTCGGCCGCGTCCTGCCGGCGTTCGCCGCGCTGCCTCAGATCGGCGCGGGCGGCCGGGCAGTGGCGCATCCCCCATGTACCGGAAGGCCGTTGGTACGTCCAGGCGGTCTCGCGCAGCGGCGGTACGGGGGTGGACGCGATCGTGGTGGCCGCCGCCGGGCCGCTGCGGGTGCTGCCCGGCGCCGAGAGCCGGGTCGAGCTGGTGCTGGAGCCGCCCGGGCGGGTGCAGCGGCCGGACGACACCCGGGTGATGCTCGGCTACGCGCTGCCCGAGCTGTTCCGCGGCTGACGGTCCGGCGGCGCGGCCGGCGGGGTTGAGCAACCCGGGAGACGACAGACCGCGGGCGGACCGCTGAGACTCGCTGGGATGCCACGAACTCGCGTGGCCTCTGGGGAACTTGCCGAGGAGGACTGATGGGTGCGTCTCGTGGCCACGCGGTGGTGATCGGCGGCTCGATGGGCGGTCTGGTCGCGGCGCGGGTGCTCTCCCGCAGATTCGACCGCGTCACCGTCCTGGACCGGGACGCCCTGCCCGAGGACGCGCAGGACCGGCGCGGGGTGCCGCAGAGTCCGCACGCGCACGCGTTGTTGATCAGCGGGCGGATGCAGCTGGAGGAGCTGTTTCCCGGGCTCACCCACGAGTTGAGTGCGGGTGGTGCGGTGCCGTTCGATCCGGGATCGGATCTGATTTTCCATCAGATGGGAGCGCACCGGGTCAAGTTCAACAGCGGAAAGCTCGGAATCAGTCTGAGTAGGGCATTTCTGGAGCACACCGTGCGCGACCGGGTACGCGGTCTGCGCAATGTGGAGATCCACGACGGGACGGCGGTGACCGGCCTCACCGGGAGGCTGCGGCGGGTCACCGGTGTGGAGAGCGACATCGCCGGGACGCTTCGCGCGGACCTGGTGGTGGACGCCACCGGCCGCAGCGGCGGCCGGACGGACCGCTGGCTGGAGCAGTTCGGCTGCGAGGCGCCGCTGACGGACACCGTCAAGATCGACGTGGGCTACACCACCCAGCTGTTCCACCGCCCGCCGGGCGACCGGATGCGCGACGAGGGCCTGCTCTACCTGATGGCCGCGGTGCCGCCGCACGACAAGCGGGCCGCCGCGGTCTTCGCCATCGAGGGGGACCGCTGGGTGGTCACGCTGGGCGGCTGGCACCGCGCCCACGCCCCGGTCGACCCGGCGGGCTTCGCCGCGTTCGCGGCCGGGCTGCCGGCCCCGAACATCGCCGAACTGATCGACCGGGCGAAGCCTTTGGACGACGGTGACGCGAAGAAGTTCACCTACCCGCAGGCCCGCCGGCGCTACTTCGAGCGGCTGGTGCAGCCCGCGGCCGGCTATGTCGCGCTCGGTGACGCCATCTGCAGCTTCAACCCGCTGTACGGGCAGGGGATGACGGTCGGCACGCTGGAGGCGGTGCAGCTGGGCCGGGCGCTGGACCGGTACGGCAGTGCGTCCTCGGGGATGGCCAGGGCGTACTACCGCGCGGCCGCGAAGATCATCGCGACGCCGTGGCAGATGGCGACCGGCGGGGACTTCATGTACCCGGAGACGGCCGGGCCGAGGCCGCTGGGCGTCGACCTGCTGAACCGCTACGTCAAGCGGGTGATGCTGGCGACCCACGTGTCGGCGGACGCGCACCGGGTGATGCTGGACGTCCAGCACCTGCTGGCGCCGCCGAGTTCGATCCTGCGGCCCGCCACGGTGGTCCGCTCGCTGCTGGCGGCCGGCCGCTCGCCGGCCGCCTGAGCGGGCCGCCCGGGCGGGCGAAGACGAGGGGCGGGCCGTCCGGGCGGGCGAAGACGAGGGGCGGGCCG
Organism: Kitasatospora sp. NPDC057223; assembly: GCF_042669755.1. Lineage (NCBI taxonomy): Bacteria > Bacillati > Actinomycetota > Actinomycetes > Kitasatosporales > Streptomycetaceae > Kitasatospora > Kitasatospora sp. NPDC057223. The sequence continues at coordinate 48,148 of NZ_JBHUWW010000020.1, forward strand.
TCCGGGCGGGCGGCAACGAGGGGCGGGCCGGTCACCACCCGCCCCCCCCCCCCCCGTCTCGGGCCCCCGGGAGCCCCCCCGGCCCCCCCCGCCCCGGGGCCCCGCCCCGGGGCGGCGGCGCACCTTGATGGCGAAGACCGAGGCGAACAGCGCGAGCAGGATGATCGCGGTGCCCGCCAGGTACGCCGAGGTGATGCCGTGGGTGAGCACGGTGCCGCCCCAGGGTGCGGGCAGCAGGTGCGTACGGGCGAACTCGGCCTGCTGCTCCGGGGTGGCCCCGGCCATGAAGGCGGGGATCTGGGACTTCGCCTCGTTGCGGCTGGCGGTCCCGAAGACGGTGACCAGGATCGACAGGCCGAGTGCGCCGCCCACCTGCTGGGTCGCGTTGAGCAGGCCGGAGGCGGCGCCCGCCTCCTCGTTGGAGACACCGGACACGGCGGTCAGGGTCAGCGTGACGAAGGTGAGGCCCAGGCCGAGGCCGAACAGCATCATCGGCCCGAGCACCCCGCCGAGGTAGCTGCTGTCCGGCTCGATCCGGGTGAACCAGAGCATGGCCAGGGTGGTGAGCCCGGTGCCGGCGATCAGGATCGGCTTCGGGCCGACCCGGGGGAGCAGCGGCTGGGCGACGCCGGCCGCGATCAGGATCGCCACCGTGATCGGCAGGAAGCTGACGCCGGAGCGGATCGCGCTGTAGCCGAGCACGTTCTGCACGTACAGGACCAGGAAGAAGAAGAGGCCGAGCAGCGAGGCGCCGAGGCCGAGCATGATGACGTAGCTGCCGGAGCGGTTGCGGTCGGCGAACAGCCGCAGCGGGGTGATCGGTTCGGGGGCCCGCCGCTCGACCGCCACGAAGGAGGCGAGCAGCACGACGGCGGCGGCGAACGCGCCCATCGTCCAGGCGTCCCGCCAGCCCTCCTCGGAGGCCCGGATGAAGCCGTACACCAGCGAGGCCATGCCGAGGCTGGAGGTGAGCGCGCCGGGGATGTCGAACCGGCCGGGCTGGCGCGGGGACTCCCGGATGTAGAGCGGCGCGGCCACCGCGATCAGCAGGCCGATCGGGATGTTGATGAAGAAGACCCAGCGCCAGTCGAGCCACTGGGTCAGCATGCCGCCGGCCAGCAGGCCGATCGCGCCCGCCCCGCCGGAGACGGCGGCGTAGATGCCGAGCGCCTTGGTGCGCTGCGGGCCCTCGGCGAAGGTGGTGGTGATCAGTGCCAGTGAGGTGGGCGAGGCGATCGCGCCGCCGACTCCCTGCAGGGCGCGGGCCGCCAGCAACTGCCATGGTTCCTGGGCCAGTCCGGCGGCCACCGAGGCCAGGGTGAACAGCAGGATGCCGGCCACGAACACCCGGCGGCGGCCGAGGATGTCACCGATCCGGCCGCCCAGCAGCAGCAGGCCGCCGAAGGTCAGGGCGTAGGCGTTGACCACCCAGGACAGGCCCGAGGTGGAGAAGTCCAGGGCCCGCTGGATGTGCGGGTTGGCGATGTTCACGATGGTGGAGTCGAGGACCACCATGAGCTGGCAGCCGGCGATGACGGCGAGTGCGAGCCAGGGCCGCTCGGTGCGCCCCTTGGCCGGCGGCGCGGACTCCGACTCGTGCTGGAGTTGATGGATCGTCATGGGTCTTCTCCTGGGGGAGAGTACGGCAGGCGTTGACGAGCATGATGTTTACGTAGTCTGACACTAGAGTCGCACTCTATTAAAGTCGACGCCGCCCCGCCCGGGCAATCCGCCAACTGGGCAACCCCGGAGGCGACGCGGCCGCCCCGGCGCGTCCAGACTCGGCCCCGCGCGCATCACCCGGATGGGCGCGGACCGAGAGGACAGTCAGATGTCGGAGCAGACCACGGCCATCGTCGAGCGGCTGTACGAAGGCCTGGCGAAGGCGGACATCGAGACCGTGCTCGGGATCTTCGATCCCGAGGTGGAGATCGTCACGCCCGAGGCGCTGCCCTGGTCGACCGGCCACTACACCGGGCTGGAGGGCGCCGCCGCCTACTTCGGCGGCGCGCTGGAGTACCTGGACCGGACCGGGTTCGACGTGGAGGAGATCCGTCCCTCCGGCGAGGACTGGGCGGCCGTGATCGGCATGTGGCACGGCCGGTTCCGGGTGGGCGGCGGCGAGTTCAACGTCAAGTTCGTGCACTTCTGGACGCTGCGCGACGGGAAGGTCGTCAAGGGCGAGGGGATCTCCGACACGATCGGCATCGTCCGCGCCTTCGAGGCGGCGTAGTCCCGGAGCGGGCCCGCGGCGGTCTCCAGGGGTCTCCAGACGACGTACAGACCCTCTTCAGGCACCCCGTTCAAGACTGGTCGAAATGAACGGACCGAACAACCGTGGCGCCCCGCGAACCGTGCGGTGCGCGGCCGGATCGGACAGACGGGAAGGTCTAGGCATGCCGACCAAGCTCTTCGGAGTACCTGAGGAATTCGACGTCGTCGTCATCGGCGGCGGCCCCGCCGGTTCCACCACGGCGGGGCTGCTCGCCCAGCGCGGCCACCGCGTGCTGGTCCTGGACAAGGAGCGCTTCCCGCGCTACCACGTCGGCGAGTCGCTGATCCCCGCCTTCATGCGGCCCATGGAGGAGCTGGGCATCGTCGAGCGGATGAACGCCCGGGGCTTCGAGCGCAAGTACGGCGGGACGCTGGTCTGGGGCAACAAGCAGGTGCCGTGGAACTTCTCCTTCGTCGAGGGCGGCGCGTACCCGTACGCGTTCCACACCCGCCGCGCCGACATGGACTCGATGATCCTCGACCGGGCCCGCGAACTCGGCGTCTACGTGGTCGAGGACGCCACCGTCAAGGAGCCGATCGAGGAGGACGGCCGGGTCACCGGCGTCCGCTTCACCGTCCGCGGCACCGACGGCAGCCACGAGGCCCGGGCGAAGCTGGTCATCGACGCCTCCGGCCAGTCCCGCCTGCTCAGCCGCCGCTACGCCGAGGTGACCTGGCACGAGGAGCTGCGCAACGTCGCGGTCTGGACGTACTTCGACAACTGCGAGCGGCTCCCCGGCGACGAGTACACCAACATCCTCATCGAGGGCCTGGACGAGGGCTGGTTCTGGGCGATCCCGCTCGACAAGGGCACCATCAGCGTCGGCTACGTCACCCGGTCCGAGCAGGCCGGCAAGGACGGGCAGTCGCTGGAGGACCTCTTCACCGCCGAGATGCAGCGCTCCACCAAGCTGAAGAAGATGCTCGCCGGCGCCAACCAGGCGGCCGGCTGGCGCACCGCGCGCGACTGGTCCTACACCAGCCAGGCCTTCCACGGCGACGGCTGGGTGTGCGTCGGCGACTCGGCCGCGTTCGTCGACCCGCTGTTCTCCACCGGCGTGGCGCTGGCGACGCTGGCGGGCAGCGTCCTCTCGAAGATCGTCGACCAGATCATCAAGCACCCGGAGATCGAGGAGCAGGCCCTCAAGCGCTACGCCACCGCGTACCGCGGCTTCTTCGACGAGATCCGCTCCTTCGTCGAGCGGTTCTACGACCGCACCAAGTACAAGGAGTTCTACTACAGCCTGGCCCAGGAAATGATCGACCCCGACGCCGAGCGCGAGCCCTCCGCGGACTTCGTGCAGCTCATCTCCGGCCTCAGCGGCAAGCACCCGATGCTCAACCTCAGCCTCGCCGACCTGATCGACGGCGAGGACGAGCCGCTGGCCGCCCCGCCCGCCGGGCAGAGCACCGAACCGGCCTGAGCGCGTCCGGACCGTCCGAGAAGGTGAGTGAGGAGCGCGGGACATGACCAGTCATCAAGTGCAGTTGCTGTTCGTCGACATAGCACTGATCCTCTTCCTGGCCCGCGGCCTCGGCCATCTGGCGGTCCGGATCAAGCAGCCGCCCGTCGTGGGGGAGATCCTCGCGGGCGTGCTGCTCGGCCCGACCCTGCTGAACGGCGCGGTCTCCGACTTCCTGTTCCCGACGGGCATCCGCCCGCTGCTCACCGGAATGGCCAACGTCGGGGTCGCCCTGTTCATGTTCGGAGTCGGGCTCGAACTGGAGAGCGGCACACTGCGGGGGCGGGGCCGGGTGGCCGCGGGCGCGGTCTTCGGCTCCACCCTCGTCCCGTTCGCCCTCGGCATCCCGCTGGCGTTCTACCTGCTGCGCGGGCACGAGAGCGGCAACCACGCCGCGTTCGTGGTCTTCGTCGGCCTGTCCGTCTCGGTGACGGCCTTCCCGGTGCTCGCCCGGATCCTCACCGACCGGGGGCTCGGAACCACGGCGCTGGGCAGCCTGGCACTCGCCATCGCGGCCACCGTGGACGTGGTGGCCTGGGCCGCGCTCGCCGCGGTGCAGGCCGCCGTCGGCGGCGACGGCTCCGAGCACTGGCGGGTGGTGCTCGCACTGCCCTTCCTCATCCTCATGGTGCTGGCCGTGCGCCCGCTGCTGCGCACCCTGCTCGCCCCCGGCGGGCGGCCCCTGCCGCTCGGCCCGCAGAAGTTCGCGGTGATCCTGATCGGTGTGCTGCTGTCCGCGGCCGCCACCGAGGCGATGGGGATGCACTTCATCTTCGGCGCCTTCCTGTTCGGGGTGGTGATGCCCCGGGCCGGGACGGACGCCATGCGCACCGAGATCCACGGCCGCACCGGCCAGGTCACCTCGCTGCTGCTGCCGGTCTACTTCGTGGTGGCCGGCCTCAAGGTCGACCTCGGCGGACTCGGCGGCGGCGAACTGCTCGAACTCGCCCTGATCCTGGTGGTCGCCGTGGCCGGCAAGTTCGGCGGCACCTACCTGGGCGCCCGCTCGCAGGGCCTGCCGGCCCGGCCGGCCTCGGCGCTCGCCGTCCTGATGAACACCCGCGGCCTGACCGAACTGGTCATCCTCGGGGTCGGCCTCCAACTCGGCCTGCTGGACGGCTCGCTGTACTCGCTGATGGTCGTCATGGCCGTGGTGACCACGATGATGACCGGCCCGCTGCTGGCCCGGGTCTACGCCAAGCCGGTGGAACTGCCGCACCTGGCGCCCGAGAAGCCCCGTGAGCCGGTGCCCACGCGCTCGTAGCACGGCCCGAGGAAGGACGTTCCGGCTGAAGGGGGAGACGCATGCGTCTGGTCGAACGGGAGCGCGAGCTGGCCGAGCTGGCCGAGCTGCTGGCCGGCTGCGCGGCCGGCCGCGCGGGCGCCGCCACCGTCGGCGGCGGCATCGGCTGCGGGAAGACCGAACTGCTGGCCGCCGCCCGCGCGCAGGCGGCGGAGGCCGGATTCCTGGTGCTGAGCGCGACCGGCTCCTGGGCCGAGCGCGGCTCCCAGTGCGGAGTGCTCAACCAACTGCTGCGCTCGGCCGGCCTGGAGCCGCTGGACCTGCCCGGACCGGACGAGCTGAACCGGTGCGTGGACGACCTGGCCGAGGCCGCCGAACGCTCCCCGGTGCTGGTCTGCGTGGACGACGTCGAGTTCACCGACTCGCTCTCGCTGCACTGGCTGGTGCGCCTGCTGCCCCGGCTGCGGGACACCCGGATCGCCCTGCTGCTGGCCGAGTGCACGCTCGCCCACCCGTCCCACCCGCAACTGCACGCCGAGCTGCTGCGCCGGCCCGGCTACCGCCGGATCACGCTCGAACGCCTCACCCCGGCCGGGGTCACCGCACTGCTCGCCGAGCAGCTGGGCGAGGCCGCCGCCGCGGCGCTCGGCGAGCGCTGCCACACCGTCAGCGGCGGAAACCCGCTGCTGGTCCGCGCCCTGCTGGAGGACCAGCGCCCGGCCGCCGCGCCGAGCGCCCCGGGCGGGCCCGAACTCGCGGTCGGCGAGGCGTACGGCGACACCGTGCTCAGCTGCCTGCACCGGGGCCGGCCGGTCCTGCCGAGGATCGCCCAGGCACTCGCTGTCCTGGACGAGGACGAGGACGGCGGCGACCTGCTGGCCCGGCTGGTCGAGGAGACACCGGACACCGTGGCCCGCGCCGAGCACGCGCTGCGGGTGGCCGGGCTGCTGGACGGCCGCCGGCTCGGCCACCCGGTCGCCCGCCGGGCCGTCCTGGCCGGCCTCACCACCGCCGAGCGGGCCGGCCTGCACCGCCGGGCCGCCGGACTGCTCTACCAGGAGGGCGCCGAGGTCACCCGGATCGCCCGCCACCTGCTGGGCGCCGCGCCCGAGCCCGGGCTCCAGGACCCGGGCGGCCCGCAGCCGCCCGCGTGGGCGGTCGCCGTGCTGCGCGAGGCCGCCGAACGGCACCTGGCGGGCAACCGCGCGAAGGAGGCCAGGACCTGCCTGGACGAGGCGCTGCGGATCTGCCGGGACGACGGCGTGCGGGTCACCCTGCGCGCCCTGCTGGCCTCCGCCGCCTGGGTGCTCAACCCGTCGATCAGCGCGACCCACCTGGGCGAGCTCGCGGTCGCCCTGCGGGAGGGCCGGCTGCCCGACCACCACGCCCTGATGCTCGCCAAGTACCTGTTGTGGCACGGCCGGTACGACGAGGCAGTGGATGCGATCGAGCGCCTCAGCGGCCCGCAGGACGGCGCCGCGGCAGGTGGCGGCCCGGAGCTGCGGGCCGCCCGCGAACTGCTGTCCGCGACCTACCCCGGCCTGGTCGCCGCCGACCGCCGCCCCGGCGCCGGCACCGATCCCCGGGTGCGCGGCGCCGCCGCGCTCAGCTACGTCCTCGCGCACGGGCCGGACGCCGGAGCCGTCGCCGAGGCCGAATCGGCGATGCGGGCCATGCGGCTGGGCAAGAGCACCCAGGAGTCACTGATGTGCACGGTGGCGGCGCTCGCCTTCGCCGACCGGCTGGAGGCCGCCGCGAGCTGGTGCGACCACTGGCTGGAGGAGGCACAGGCCCGCCATGTGCCCCTCTGGGAGGCGGAGTTCGCCTCACTGCGGGCCGGCATCGCACTGCGCCAGGGCGATCCGGCGCGGGCCCGGCGGCTCGCCGAGTCCGCGCTCGCCCGGGTGCCCGCCGAGAGCTGGGGCGTCTGCATCGGCGGGCCGCTGGCCAACCTCGTCCAGGCGGCCACCGACACCGGCGACTACGACAGCGCCGCCGGCTACCTCGACGTCCCGGTACCCGACGGGATGTACGCGAGCCGGTTCGGCCTGTACTTCCTGCACGCCCGCGGCCGGTACCAGCTGGCGACCGGCCGCCCCTACGCCGCCCTCGACGACTTCACCGCCTGCGGCGAGCTGATGCGCACCTGGGGCTTCGACCAGCCCACCCTGGTGCCCTGGCGCAGCGAGGCGGCGCGCGCGCACCTGGCCCTGGGCGACTCCCGCCGGGCCCACCAACTGGCCCGCCAGGAAGTAGAACTGGCCGGGCGCGGGGCGTCCCGGGCGCGCGGGGCGGCGCTGCGCGTGCTGGCCCTCTCGGGCCGGCCCGCCGAGCGGGCCGCGCTGCTCACCGAGGCCGTCCAGATCCTGCAGGCCTGCGGCGACCGGCTGCAGACCGCGGGGGCGCTCGCCGACCTCGGGCGCGCGCACGCCGAAGCCGGCCGGCTGACCCGGGCGCGGTCCGTGCTCGCCTCCGCCGGCCGGCTCGCCGAGGCGGTCGGCGCGAAGCCGCTGGCCCGCAGCCTGCGCGCGGACGCCCACCCCGCCGGGGCGGACGGCCCGGCGCCGGCCCGGGCCTCGCCGGCCTTCGCCGCGCTGAGCGACGCGGAGCGCCGGGTGGCCGTCCTCGCGGCGCGGGGCCTGACCAACCGGGAGATCTCGGAGAAGTTGACGGTCACCGTGAGCACCGTCGAGCAGCACCTGACCCGGGTCTTCCGGAAGCTCGGCGTCAGGGCGAGGAAGGAACTGCTCCCCGGGGCCCCGGGCGATCCGCCGGAGCGGTCGGAGCAGCGGTCGGGAAGTACCGGAGTCCAGGAGAAGGAATGGTGAGGAAGGTGTCGGCCATGAAGTCCGCCAAGCAGCGGGGCAACGAATACGATGTGGCGATCCTCGGCAGCGGAATGGCCGGAGGAATGCTCGGTGCGGTACTCGCCAGGAACGGCGTCCGGGTGCTGCTGCTGGACGCGGGCACGCACCCGAGGTTCGCGGTCGGCGAGTCCACGATCCCGTACACCTCGGGCATGACCCGGCTGATCGCCGACCGCTACCAGGTGCCCGAGCTGATGCCGCTGTCCAGTTTCAAGGGCATCCGCACCAAGGTCTCGCGCAACTGCGGCCAGAAGCAGAACTTCGGCTTCGTCTACCACCAGGAGGGCCGCGGCCAGGCCGCCGACCAGGTCAACCAGCTGGTGGTGCCGTCGGCGATCCGCACCGAGACGCACCTGTTCCGGCAGGACATCGACTCCTACCTGTTCAACGTCGCGGTGAAGTACGGCGCCCACCCGAGGCTCGCCACCAGGATCGCGGACATCGAGATCGACCCGGACTCCGGCGCGGTGCTGCGCACCGAGAGCGGTGAGGAGTTCCGGGCCAGCTACGTGGTCGACGGCAGCGGGTTCCGCTCGCCGCTGGCCGACAAGTTCGGGCTGCGGGAGACGCCGACCCGGGCCCGGACGCACTCACGGGCCATGTTCACCCACATGGTCGGCGTGAAGGCCTTCGACAAGTCGCCGACCGCGAGCCGGCACGCCCAGCCGAACCCGTGGCACAACGGCACCCTGCACCACGTCTTCGACGGCGGCTGGCTCTGGGTCATCCCGTTCGACAACCACGCCGACTCGCTCAACCCGCTGTGCAGCGTCGGCCTCACCCTCGACCCGCGGGTGTTCCCCAAGGGCGAGCTCTCCGCCCAGCAGGAGTTCGACGACTTCCTGGCCCGGTTCCCGGAGATCGCCTGGCAGTTCGAGGGCGCCAAGGCCGTCCGCCCCTGGGTCTCCACCGGCCGGCTCCAGTACTCCGCCAACCAGGTCGTCGGCGACCGCTTCTGCCTCACCTCGCACGCGGCCGGCTTCATCGACGCGCTGTACTCGCGCGGCCTGACCAACACCCTCGAACTGGTCAACGCGCTCGGCTGGCGGCTCATCGCGGCCTCCCGCGACGGCGACTGGTCGCAGCCGCGCTTCGAGTACCTGGAGCACCTCCAGCAGGGCCTGTTCGACTTCCACGACGACATCGTCTACAGCTCCTTCGTCGGCTTCCGCGACTACGAGCTCTGGAACGCCGTCAACCGCACCTGGATGCTCGGCACCATGCTCGGCAACGTGATGCTGGAGGACGCCTACTACCGGTACCAGAAGACCGGCCGCGAGGACGTCTTCCTCGACCTGGAGCAGAGCAAGCACCCCGGCTCCCCGCTGCCGGTCAGCTCCGGCTTCAACGAGATGGGCGTCCTCGCCCGCGAGCAGTGCCTCGCCGTGGAGGCGGGGACGGTGACGCCGGCCAAGGCCGCCGAGCGCATTCTCGCGCACATCAAGAACGCGGATTTCATCTCGCCGTCGTTCGCACTCGGCGAGCGCGACACCCGCTGCTTCAACATGACCCCCGGGAAGATGGCGGCAAACGCCCTCTGGTGCCGCCGGGACGCCCCGCCGGAGATCGGCGGCCGCATGATCAACGCGAGCAAGGGGCTGGTCAGGATGCGTCTGCGCGGCGGGGAATGACAACCGCGTAACACCCGGGTCACACCCGCGTCCGGCGCCTAGGGGTATCGGTGGAATAGGGGTCCGGCGGGAACACCCCCGAATATTCAGGGGTGTTCCCGCATTTACGGCCGACGGTAGGTTCCGAGGTGATCCCTTCGATTTTCGACAAGGCCGAAAGGGCAGCGAATGGACGCGCACACCGCCCACCACCCCGTCGAACCGATCGCCGTCGTCGGCATGGCGGGCAAGTTCCCCGGAGCACCCGACACCGACCGCCTCTGGACCCTGCTGATGGACCGCGGGGACGCGATCGGCCCGGTGCCCGCCGAACGCTGGGACACCTCCCGCCCGCTCGACCCGGAGAAGGACATCCAGGCCGTCGGCGGATTCCTCGACGGGGTGGACGAGTTCGACGCCGGCTTCTTCGGGGTCTCCCCCCGCGAGGCCGCCGCCATCGACCCGCAGCAGCGCCTGCTGCTGAAGGCCGGCTGGCGCGCCCTGGAGGACGCCGGGCAGCCCGCCGCCGCCCTGGCCGGCAGCCGCACCGGCGTGTACGTCGGCGCGTCCTGGCACGACTACGAACTGCTGCGGATGGGCCGCGGCGCCCGGCCCACCCCGCACAGCCTGTACGGCAACGCGCTGGACGTGGTCGCCGCCCGGCTCTCCTACTTCTTCAAACTGCGCGGCCCCAGCATGGCGGTGGAGACCGGCTGCTCCTCCTCGCTGGTCGCGCTGCACCTCGCCGCGCAGGCCCTGCGCGGCGGCGAGGTGGACGCGGCGATCGTCGGCGGCGTCAACCTGATCCTCGACCCGCACGTCACCGTCGGGCTCACCCACTTCGGCGGGCTCTCCCCGGACGGCCGCTGCCAGGCCTTCGCCGCCTCCGCCAACGGCTTCGTCCGCGGCGAGGGCGTCGCCGCGCTGTACCTCAAGACGCTGCGCCGGGCCCTCGCCGACGGCGACCGGATCCACGGCGTGGTGGTCCGCACCGCGGTCAACAACGACGGCGGCGGCGACAGCCTCGTCACGCCCAGCCCCGAAGGCCAGGAGGACCTGCTGCGCCAGGCCTACGGTGACGGCGCGGTGCCCGACGGCGCGCCGACGTACATCGAGGCGCACGGCACCGGCACCGGACGCGGCGACCCGATCGAGGCGACCGCGCTCGGCCGGGTGCTGGGCCGCCACCGGGCCCCCGGCAACCCGCTGCACATCGGCTCGGTCAAGACCAACATCGGCCACCTGGAGGCCAGTGCCGGCATGGCCGGCCTCTTCAAGCTGCTGCTCGCGCTGCGCCACCGGATCGTGCCGCCCAGCCTGCACTCCGCCGAACTCAACCCGGCGATCCCGTTCGACGAGCTGAACGTGAAGGTCGTCCGCGAGCCGCTGGCGCTGCCCGCCACCGGGCCGGTCTACCTCGGCGTCAACTCCTTCGGCTGGGGCGGCACCAACGCCCACGTCGTGCTGATGAGCGCCCCGGAGCCCGAGCCCGCCGAGCCCCCGGCCGCCGCCCCCGCCGGGCTGCCCGCGCTCGTCCCGCTCTCCGCCAGGGACCGCACCGCGCTCGGCGAGCAGGCCGCCCGGCTCGCCCCGCTGGTACCGGAATCCGCCGACGGCCTGGCCGCGTTCGCCGGCACGCTCGCCTGGAACCGCGACCACTTCGCGACCCGCACCGCCCTGGTCGCCACCGGCCCCGCCGAACTCCGCGACGCGCTCACCGCCCTCGCGGCGCCCGGCGCGGGCGAGGACGAACCGGCCGTCCGCGCCGTCCCGCCCGGCCGCACCGCCTTCGTCTTCCCCGGCCAGGGCTCCCAGTGGGACGGCATGGGCCGCGAACTGTACCGCGACAGCCCGCTGTTCGCCGAGACGATCCGCCGCTGCGCCGAGGCACTGCGCCCGCACACCGACTGGGACCTCACCGACATCTTCACCGGCCGCACCGGCGACGAGTGGACCACCCGGATCGACATGCTGCAGCCCACCCTGTGGGCGATGTCGCTCGGCCTCGCCGAACTCTGGCGCGCCAGCGGCGTCGAACCCGACGTGGTGCTCGGCCACAGCCAGGGCGAGATCACCGCCGCCACCCTCGCCGGCATCCTCAGCTACGAGGACGCCGCCCTGGTGATGGCCCGCCGCAGCGCCATCGCCCGCCGCACCTCCGGCCTCGGCCGGATGCTCGCCGTCGACCTCGACCGCGACAGCGCCCTCGCCGCCCTGGAGGGCTTCGAGGACAGCGTCTCGCTCGCCGTGCACAACGGCCCCAGCTCCTGCGTGCTGTCCGGCGAGAAGGAGGCCGTGCTCACCCTGAAGGAACTCCTGGAGGCCGAGGGCACCTACTGCCGGCTCGTCAACGTCGACTACGCCTCGCACAGCCCGCAGATGGACCCGCTGGAGGGCGACCTGCTGGCCGCACTCGCTCCCGCCCGGCCCCGCCCCGGCACCGTCGAGCTGATGTCGACCGTCCGGGTCGGCCCGCTGGCCGGCCCCGAGATGGACGCCGCCTACTGGGTGGAGAACCTGCGCAGCCCCGTCCGCTTCGCCGAGACCATGACCGCGCTGCTGGACGCGGGCGTCACGCACGTCGTCGAGATCAGCCCGCACCCCGTCCTCGCCCCGGCCGTCGAACAGCTCACCGCCGGCCGCGCCGAGCCGGTCGCCGTCCTCAGCACACTGCGCCGCCACCACGGCACCGCGGCCGACCTGACCGCCGCCCTCGGCCGCGCCTACACCGCCGGCCTCGCCCCCTTCGGCGGCCTGCCGAGGCGGGCCCGGCTGCCGCTGCCCGGCTACCCGCTGCGCCGCGACAGCTACTGGACGCCCGACCGCCCGCGCACCGCGGACGCGGCCCGCGGCTTCGAGCCGGTGCTCACCCCCGCTCCCGGCGCCCCCGGCACCTGGCACGGAGCGCTCGAACTCTCGCTCACCGACCTGCCGTTGCTCGGCGACCACCAGGTGCACGGCACCCCCGTACTGCCGGGCGCCGCCACCCTCACGATGGCCCTCGCCACCCTGCGCGCCCGCACCGGCCAACTGCCCGCCGCCCTGGAGCGGGTGGCCTTCCTGCGCGGCGTGCCGCTCGGCGAGGACGCCACCCGGCTGTCCGTCGAGTGGACCGAGGACGGTCCCGCAGGCGGCTCCTTCCGGCTGCTGCGCCTGCCCGAGGGCGAGCAGAGCTGGGAGGTCAGCGCGACCGCCCGGGTCCGCACCGGCGGCTGTTCCGGGACGGCCCCCGACTTCCCCGGCTGGGCCGGCAGCACCGACCCGCTGCCCGTCGCCGACTTCTACCGCGGCTGGGCCGCCCGGGGCCTGGAGTACGGCCCCGCCTTCCAGGCCGTCCGCACCCTCTACGCCGGCCCGGACGGCGACCAGGCCCTCGGCGAGATCGTGCTGGCCGAACCGCTGCGCGCCGCCAACCGCCCGCACGTGCTGCACCCGGCCCTGTGGGACGGCGCCCTCCAGGTGACCCTCGCCCTCAGCGGCGGGGACGGCGCGGGCGCCGCCCTGGTGCCGACCGCCGCCCGGCGCGTCGAGGTGCTCGCCGACCCGGCGGAACCGGTCACCGAGCTCTGGTCGTACGCCGTACGCCGCGCCGAGGGCCTGTTCGACGTCCACCTCTTCGACGGGCTGCGCCGCCCGCTGCTCAGCGTCCACGGCCTCGAACTGCGGCCGCTGCCCGGCACCGGCACGGCGGAGAGCACCGACACCGCCCGCCTGCACCGGATCGACTGGACGGACGTCACCGAGAGCGCCGAACGGCCCGCGGGCCCGGCCGGCCGCTGGATCGTCTGCGGGGACGGCGCCGACGCCGACGCGCTCGCCAAGGCACTGGCCGACGCCGGCGCCCAGACCGCCGTCGTGGCACTCGCCGAGGTGCTCGGCGGCGCCGGCGAGGCGGACGGCGTGGCCTTCCTCGCCCCGGCCGCCGCGACCGGTACCGAGGCGCAGCAGCGCGGCCTGACCCGGCTCACCGCCGTCGTCGCCGCTTGCGCCGCGCTCCCCGTGCCGCCCGGCCTCACCGTCGTCACCCGGGGCGCACAGGCCGCCGTCCCGGCCGACCTGCCGGATCCGGGCGCCGCCCTCTACTGGGGCTACGGCCGCGTCCTGCGTCGCGAGCACGGCGAGCTGACCCCCCGCCTGCTCGACCTCGGCCCCGCCGATCCGGGCGATCCGGCCACCGCCGCCGCCTGCGCCGCCGAACTCCTCGGCGCCGCCGCCGCGGGCCAGGAGGACCAGGTGGCGCTGCGGGCCGGCCGCCGCCTCGCCGCCCGGCTCGCCCGGGGCGCCGCGCCGGACAGCGCCGACCTGCTGCCCGTCGCCCGCACCCGCCACCAGCCCTTCCGGCTGGCCGGCCCGACCGCGCCGGGCACACCGGGCACACCCGTCCCGCTGACCCGGCGCCCCCCGGCCGCCGGTGAGGTCGAGGTCGAGGTCACCGCCGCCGTGGCCGGCACCCCGCTGGCCTGCGCCGGACGGGTGCTCGCGGTCGGCCCCGGCGTGAGCGCGCCCGCCGTCGGCGACCGGGTGGCGGCCTGCGCCGCCGGCGGCCCCGCCAGCCACGTCACCGTCCGGGCCGACCACACCCGGCCGATCCCGGAGGGCCTCTCCGACGCCGACGCGGCCGCCCTGCCGGTCGCCGCGGCCACCGCCTGGTACGCACTGGCCGAGTCGGCCCGCCCGACGCCCGGCCGGAGCGTCCTGGTGCACGTCACCGGGGCCGAGGGCCTCGCCGCCGTCCGGATCGCCGCCGCGCTCGGCGGCCGGCCGCTGGCCGCCACCGCCGACGACTCCCTGCACGCCCACCTGGCGGGTGTCGAGACCTTCGACACCGCCGACCCGTCCTGGCCCGAGGCCGTCCGGGCCGCCACCGGCGGACGCGGCGCCGACCTCGTGCTCGGCCGCCCCACCGGATCCGCCCTCGCCCCGGGCCTGGCCGCCCTCGCCGAGGACGGCCGGTACGTCGAACTCGGCGGCCCCGGCGCCCGCACCGTCGACCTGTCCGCACTGCCGGCCGGCGCCGGCCTCGACACGGTGGACGCGGCCGGGCTGCTGCTGCGCCGGCCCGAACGGTTCGCCCGCGCCCTCGCCGAGGCCTGGGCACTGGTCGAAACCGGCGGACTCGCACCGCTGCCGATCCGGCCCCGCACCTTCACCGAGGCCGACCAGGCCGAGGGCGCCGCCGGCATCCCCGTGCTGCTCGGCCCGTCCACCGTGGAGGCCGTCACCGCCGTACCGATGCCCGGCGGCCGGTTCCGCGCCGACGGCACCTACCTGATCAGCGGCGGCCTCGGCGCGCTCGGCCTCTCACTCGCCCGCTACCTCGCCGAACACGGAGCCGGCGCCCTGCTGCTGCTCGGCCGCTCCGCACCGAGCGCCGCAGCCGCCCTCGAACTGGAACGGCTGCGCGAGCTCGGCACCACCGTCCGCACCGCCCGCTGCGACGTCGCCGACGCGGCCGGCCTGCACGCCGCGCTGACCGCCGCCCGGCTCGGCCTGCCGCCGCTGCGCGGGGTGGTGCACGCCGCGGGCCTGCTCGCCGACGCCACCGTCGCCACCATGACGGAGCGTCAACTCGACGACGTACTGGCCCCGAAGGCGGCCGGCGCGCGCAACCTCGACAACGAGACCACCGGCGACCCGCTCGACCTCTTCGTGCTGTTCTCCTCCGCCGCCGCCCTGGTCGGCAACACCGGCCAGGCCGCCTACGCCGCCGCCAACGCCTACCTGGACGCCTTCGCCGAGGCCCGCCGACGGCGCGGACAGCCCGCGCTCAGCGTCCAGTGGGGACCGTTCGCGGGCATCGGCCTCGCCGCGAACGACGAGCAGCGCGGCGCCCGGCTCGCCGAACGCGGCATGGGCAGCTTCCCGCCCGAGCAGGCCTGGCCCGCACTGGCCCGGATGCTGGAACTCGACCGGCCCGTCACCGGGTACGTGCCCATCGACCTGCGGCAGTGGTTCGACGCCTACCCCGACACCGCCGCGCTGGGCAGCTGGCAGCTCCTGCACGCCGCCTCCCGCGACGGCGGCCAGGCGGCCGGCGGGGGCGGGGAGTTCCTGGCCCGGCTGCTCGCCGCGGCCCCCGAGGCGCGGACGGCCCCGGCCGAACAGAAGATCCGCGAACTGGCGGGCCGGGTGCTGCGCCTGGCCCCGGAGCGGATCGAGGCCGACTCCCCGTTCAAGGCCCTCGGTCTCGACTCGCTGATGAGCCTGGAACTGCGCAACCGCCTCGAAGCCGCCTTCGGCACCCGGCTCTCGCCCACCCTGCTCTGGGCCCACGGCAACCCCAGGGCGCTGGCCGAGGCCCTCTGCGCCCAACTGCCCGCCGCCGCACCGGCCGACTGACCGGCCCGCCACCCCGGCGCGCCCCCGGCGCCGGGGTGGCCCCCCGACCCACCGCCCCCGACGACCCACCGACCGACGAGCCCATCGCTTCAGCCCATCGCTTCAGACCGCGAGGAACCGAGTCCATGGAAGAGACCAGCACCTCCGACGGCACGCGGCAGACCCCGCTCACCCGCGCGCTCGCCACCGTCCGGACCCTGCGCCGGCAACTGGACGAGCAGCAGGGCAGCCAACCGATCGCCGTGGTCGGAGTCGGCCTGCGGCTGCCCGGCGGCATCGACGACCTCGACGGCTACTGGGACGCCCTGGCGGCCGGACGCGACCTCGTCCGCCCGATGCCGCCCGAGCGGCGCGGCCCGTTCGCGGCCGAGTGGGAGGGCCTGCCGCAGCGCGGCGGCTTCCTGGACGAGGTACTCGACTTCGACGCCGCGTTCTTCGGCATCAGCCCGCGCGAGGCCCGCCACCTCGACCCGCAGCACCGGCTGCTGCTGGAGGTCAGCTGGGAGGCACTGGAGAACGCCGCGCTGCCCGTCGACGGCCTCGCCGCCGCCCGCACCGGCCTCTTCCTCGGCATCATGTGGCAGGACTACCGGGAGTGGCTGGCGGGGGAGCCCGAGGCGTCCTGGACCACCGGCAACGGCCACAACTTCGCGGCCGGGCGGGTCGCCTACCACCTCGGCCTGACCGGACCGGCCGTCTCCGTCGACACCGCCTGCTCGTCCTCCCTGGTCGCCGTGCACCTCGCCGCCCAGGCGCTGCGCCGCGGCGAGTGCGAGATCGCGCTCGCCGCCGGCACCAACCTGATCATGTCGCCGAACTCGATGCGACTCGTCCGCGAGACCCGCTCGCTCGCCCCGGACGGACTGTGCAAGAGCTTCGACGCCCGCGCCAACGGCTTCACCCGCGGCGAGGGCTGCGGCGTCGTCGTCCTCAAGCGGCTCGACCACGCCCGGCGCGACGGCGACCGCGTGCACGCGGTGATCCACGGCTCCGCCGTCAACCAGGACGGCCGCTCCGGCGGCTTCACCGCACCCAACGTGCTCTCCCAGGTCGCGGTGATCGAGCAGGCCCTCGCCGAGGCCCGCCTCGAACCCGCCGACATCGGCTTCGTCGAGGCGCACGGCACCGGCACCTCGCTCGGCGACCCGATCGAGATGGAGGCGCTCGCCACCGCGCTCGGCCGCCCCAACGGCGGCGCCCCGCTCTCGGTCGGCGCCGTCAAGACCAACCTCGGCCACCTGGAGTCCGCCGCCGGAGTCGCCGGGCTGGCGAAGGCCGTGCTCTGCCTGCGCGAGCGCAAGCTGCCGCCGCTGGTGCACCTGCGCACCCTCAACCCGCGGATCGACCTGTCCGGCACCGGCATCACGCTGCCCACCGAGCTGACCGACTGGAGCCCGCAGGCAGGCCGCTACGCCGGCGTCAGCTCCTTCGGGATGAGCGGCACCAACGCGCACGTCATCCTCGGCGCCCCGGAGCCCGAGGCCGACCGGCCCGCCGTGCCGGTCGAGGGGTTCACCCTCTCCGCGAAGACCCCCGACGCGCTCCGCACCCTCGCCGCCCGCTACGCCGGGCGCGCCCTGGCCCTCGACCCCGCCGACTACCCGGCCTTCGCGCACACCGCCACCGCCGGCCGCACCGGGCACGAACACCGCGCCCGGATCACCGCCGCCACCCCGCAGGCCGCCGCCGAGGCGCTGCGCGCGCTGGCCGACGGCACCCCCTCGCCGGCCGTGGCGACAGGCGGCGAGGGCGCCCCGGGCGCCGTCCTGCCGCGCCGGGTGACCGACCTGCCGACGTACCCGTGGCAGCGGCAGCGGTACGCCCCCGACCACGCGGCGGGCACCCCGCCGCTCCCCGGCGCGCACGAACTCCGCTGGCAGGACCACACCCCCGCCGGCCCGGCCGCCGGCGCCACCCTGATCTTCGCGGGCGACGACACTCAGTCGCTGGAGCAGCTCGTCCGCGAAGCGGCCGCTCGGGGGCACCGGGGCACCGTGCTGTGCCCCGTGCCCCTGAGCACGCCGTCCGACTGGCAGCAGCAGCCGCTGCCCGCCGGCTCCGCCGGCTGGGCCGCCTTCTGGGCCGGACGCGGCGCCGCCGGACCGGCCGCACTCGTCCTCGCCCTGCGGGCCGCCGCGCTGCCACCGGACGCACCCGGCACCACCGACCCCGTCGACGCCGGCGCCGCCCTCTGCGCGGCGGTCACCACCGCCACCCTCGCCGCCACCAGCGGCGACCACCGGGTGCACGCCGTCACCAGGGGCGTGCTGCGCACCGCCGACGGCGAGCGGACGGCCGGCACCGACCACGGCCTGCTGCACGGCCTGGCCCCCGTCCTCGGCCTGGAACTCGGCGCGGCCTGGGGCGGCGTCATCGACCTCCCGGCCGAGCCCGGCCCGGCCGACGCCGCGGCGCTGATCGCCCTGGTCACCGCCGCCGACCGCACGGAGGACGTCGCGGCCGTCCGGGCCGGCGCCCTGCGGGTACCGAGGCTCACCCCCTCCACGGCCCCGCCCCGGCCGCTCACCGTCCGGCCGGACGCCACCTACCTGGTGACCGGCGCACTGGGCGCCGTCGGCCGGGAGCTGACCGGCGAACTCGTCCGGCTCGGCGCCCGGCACCTGCTGCTGATCGGCCGCCGCCCGGAGCCGGACCTCGCCGCCCCCGCCACCGCCCTCCTGGCCGCACTCCGCGCCCAGGGCGTCCGGGTGGACTACCGCGACGGCGGCTGCGACACCCCTGCGGCACTCGCCGCCGCCTGCACCCCGCTGAGCGGCCTGCCACCCGTCCACGGCGTGATCCACGCCGCCGGCACCCTGCAGCGCACCCCGGCCGCCGGCCTGACCGCCGAGCACTTCGCGGACGCCCTGCGCGGCAAGGCCGCCGGCGCCTGGGCGCTCCACCAGGCCTCGCAGAGCTGGCCGTTGGACTTCTTCGTGCTGGTCTCCTCGGTCTCCGCACTCTGGGGCACCGAGGACTGCGCCGCCTACTCCGCCGCCAACGGCGCACTGGACGCACTGGCCGCCCACCGGACGGCGCTCGGCCTGCCCGCCGTCAGCCTCGCCTACGGCCCCTGGGCGCTGGACGGCGACGGCATGGCCGACGCCGGACTCCGCAGCCGCTCCGCCCGGCTCGGCGTCGGCGCCCTGGACGCGGCCGCCGGCCGCGCCGCGCTCACCGGCACCGCACCCGGCGCCGCCGGCCATCTGGTGGCCTGCCCGCTCGACCTCGGCCGGCTGCGCCAGGTGACCGACGGCCTGCGCCCGCGCGGGCTCTTCGCCACCGCCACCGCCTCCAGCACGACTGCTGCGGCCCCTGCCGCCGGACCGGCCGAACCCTCCGTGCTCGGCCGCCTCGCCGCCCTCCCCGAGCGGGCCCGCCGCGAGGCCGCCGCAGCGGAGGTCGCCCGGCTGACCGCCGTCCAGCTCGGCCACGCGTCCGCCGACGACATCGACCGGGACACCGGCTTCTTCGACCTCGGCCTGGACTCGATCACGGCCGTCGACCTGGCCGTCCGCCTCGGCGAGGCCTTCGAGGGCGCCGTCCAGGTCGCCGACATCTTCGACCACCCCACCGTCACCCGCCTCGCCGACCGCCTGCTGGCCGGCCACGTCACGCACCGGCCCGCCGCCGCCCCGCCCCCCGTCGTTGCCCCCGCCCCCGCCCCGGCCGGGTCCGGAGCACCCCGGCCGGAGCCCGGCGAGGCCGAGCCGATCGCCATCGTCGGCATGGCCGGCCGGTTCCCGCAGGCCGACTCCGTGGACGACCTGTGGCACCTGCTCCGCGAGGGCCGCGACGGCGTCACCCCGGTGCCCGCCGACCGCTGGGACCAGGCCGCCCTCGCCCCCGGGCGGGTGACCACCGACCAGGGCGGGTTCCTCGGCGACCTCGACCGGTTCGACGCCGCCTTCTTCGCCGTCCCCGCCCGCGAGGCCGAGAGCCTGGACCCGCAGCAGCGCCTGCTGCTCGAATCCGCCTGGCACGCCCTGGAGGACAGCGGCATCGACCCGGGCCGGCTGCGCGAGACCCGCACCGGCGTCTTCGTCGGCGTCAGCTCCGCCGACTACGCCCGGCTGCTCGCCCGGGGCGGCGCCGACCAGGTCGACGCGTACTACGGCACCGGTACCGCGCTCAACGCCGCCGCCGGCCGCCTCGCCTTCACCCTCGGACTGACCGGGCCCGCGCTGGCGGTCGACACCGCCTGCTCGTCCTCACTGGTCGCCCTGCACCTCGCCGTCCGCTCACTGCGCTCCGGCGAGAGCGACGCGGCGCTGGCCGGCGGTGTCAACGTGCTGCTCGACCCGATGTCCTGGGTCGCCGTCAGCCAGGCCCACATGCTCGCCCCGCAGGGCCGCTGCCGGACGTTCTCCGCCGACGCGGACGGCTTCGTCCGCTCCGAGGGCTGCGGCGTGCTCGTCCTCAAGCGGCTCAGCGACGCCCGCCGCGACGGCGACCGGGTGCTCGCGGTGATCCGGGGCAGCGCCGTCAACCAGGACGGCGCCTCCTCCGGTCTCACCGCGCCCAACGGCGCCGCCCAGGAGGCGATGCTCCGCAGCGCCCTCGCCGACGCCGCGACGGACGCCCGCGAGGTCTCCTACCTGGAGGCCCACGGCACCGGCACCGCCCTCGGCGACCCGGTCGAACTCGGCGCCGCCTGGCGGGTGCTGGGGGAGGGGCGACGCCCCGGCGAGCCGCTGCACGTGGGCTCGGTGAAGAGCAACATCGGCCACTGCGAGTCCGCCGCCGGCCTGGCCGCCGTGATCAAGACGGTGCTCGCGCTGCGCCACGACCTGATCCCCGCCAACCTGCACTTCGGCGAACCGAACCCGCACGTGCCCTGGGCCGAGATGAACGTCCGGGTGGTGGACACCCCGACACCCTGGCGCCGCGGCGCCGCCCCCAGGGTGGCCGGCGTCTCCGGCTTCGGCTTCACCGGCACCAACGCCCACCTGCTGCTCGCCGACGCCCCGGAGCCGGAGCCCGGGCCGGAGCCCGCTGCCGGGCCGGCGGCCTCCGACGTCCACCTGCTGCCGCTCTCCGCCCCCGACCCCGAGGGCCTGGAGCGCCTCACCGCCGCCTGGGAGCAGCGCCTCACCGCCGCCGACGACACCGGGCTCGCCGCACTCGCCGCCACCGCCGGCGCCGGCCGCGCGCACTTCCCGTACCGCCGCGCCCTGCTCGGCCGCAGCCGGGAGCAACTGCTCGACGCGCTGCGCGAACCCGCCCCCGGCGGCCGGGCCGGCCGCGCGCCGAAGGTCGCCTTCCTCTTCTCCGGGCAGGGCAGCCAGTACTTCGGGATGGGCCGGGAGCTGTACGAGAGCGAGCCGGTGTTCCGGGAGGTCTTCGACCGCTGCGACGCCGTCCTCACCCCGAAACTCGGCGCCTCCCTCACCGAGCTGATGTTCTACGGCGAGGACCGGAACGCGATCGACGAGACCCGCTGCACCCAGCCCGCCCTCGTCACCCTGGAGACCGCCCTGGCGGCGCTCTGGGAGTCCTGGGGCGTCACCCCCGCCGTGGTGATGGGCCACAGTGTCGGCGAGATCGCCGCCGCGATGCACGCCGGAGTGATGGACCTGCCCACCGGGCTCGGCCTGATCGCCGACCGGGCCCGCCTGATGCAGGCCACCGAACGGGGCGCGATGCTCGCCGTGCTCGCCACCGAGGAGCAGGTCCTCGGCTGGACGCAGGGCCTCGGCCTGGACCTCGCGGCCGTCAACGGCCCGGCGGCGACGGTGGTCGCCGGCGAACCCGCCGCGATCGACGCGCTCGCCGAACGGCTCAAGGAGCAGGGCGTGCGGGCCCGGCGGCTGGCCGTCTCGCACGCCTTCCACTCCCGCCTGCTGGACCCGGCCGTCGAAGGCCTGGCCGACGCCCTCGCGCCGCTGGAGTTCCGCGCCCCGCAGCTCCCGGTGATCTCCAACGTCACCGGCCGGCCGGCCGGCGACGACACCTACGACGCCGCCTACTGGTGCCGGCACGCCCGGCAGCCGGTGCGGTTCCACGACGGTGCCCGGCAGCTGGCGGAGCTCGGCGTGGACG
This sequence comes from Kitasatospora sp. NPDC057223, assembly GCF_042669755.1. Classification (NCBI taxonomy): domain Bacteria; kingdom Bacillati; phylum Actinomycetota; class Actinomycetes; order Kitasatosporales; family Streptomycetaceae; genus Kitasatospora; species Kitasatospora sp. NPDC057223. The sequence goes on from NZ_JBHUWW010000020.1 coordinate 69,986, forward strand.
TCTGCCTGGAGATCGGCCCCGACCGCACCCTGGTCAACCTGGTCAACGGCGCCGGCCTCACCCCGGCCGGCGGCCTCGCCGCCTCGCTGAAGCGGGGCACCGGCGAGCGGGCCGCGCTGCTGGGCGCCGCGCGGACGCTCTACCTGGCCGGCCAGGACCTCGACTGGCGGCGGGTGCAGCCGGCCGCGGGGGTGGCCGACGCCCCGCGCTACCCGTTCGCCGACACCCGGTACTGGACGAAGGCCCAGCCCCCGCAGGCCGCCGCGCACCCCGCGGCCGCCCCCGTCGGCGCCCCCGCCTGGGGCACCGAACTGCGCTCGCCCGCCCTGCCCGGCCGGGTCTGGGCCACCGAACGCAGCACCGGGTACCCGGCCCACCTCACCGACCACCGGCTGTTCGGCACCGTCTCGGTGCCGGGCGCCTCGCAGACCGCCACCGCGCTCTCCGCGCTCGGCGCCGACGGCGGCCCGGTGGTGCTGGAGGACCTGCACTTCCCGCGCGCCCTCGTCCTGCGGGAGGGCGAGAGCTACCCGCTCCAGGTGATCGACTCCGGTCCCGCCACCGCGCCCGGCACGGCCCGGACGGTCAGCGTGCAGAGCCTCGTCGACCCCGCTGACGGCCGGTGGCAGGAGCACCTGTCGGCCCGGATCGCCCCGGCCGCCCCGGCCCGACCCGAACCCCTGCCCGAACCGCTGCCCGACCCGCGCGCCTTCGCCGCCCGCGCCGAGCGCCACCTCACCGGCGCGGATTTCTACGGTCACCTGCGCAGCCTCGGCTACCACCTCGGCCCGTCCTTCCGCTGGATCGACGAGGCCTGGATCAGCGGCGACGAGGCACTGGTCCGCTACGTCGAACCGGAGGCGACCGGCGAGGACCCGAGCGGCTACCGGATCCACCCCGGGCTGCTCGACTCCTGCCTGCAGAGCGCCGTCACCTTCGCCGTGCCCGCCGCCGGCGAGGACGTGGCCGAGGAGAGCGCCCTGGCGATCCCGTTCGCCATCGCCCGGCTGTCCTCCCCCGGCCGGCCCGGCCCCGGCCGCGAACTCTGGGGCCACATCCGGGCCGCCCGCCACGACCGCAGCGCCGACGGCCTGATGCAGGTCGAGTCCGCCGACATCCGCCTCTACGACGCCGACGGCGCCCCCGTCCTGGTCGCCGACGGATTCCGGTTCCGCCGGGCCCCGCGCACACTCCTCGAACGCTCCCTGCGGGACGGGCCACGGCACGCCTACGAGCTGACCTGGCAGCCCGCCCGGCCCGCCGCCGGGCCCGCCCGCCGGATCACCCTGCTCGGCGCCGACACCCCGGCCGGCCGCGCCCTCGCCGCCGCCTGCACGGCCGCCGGCCACGCGGTCACCCCGGCCGGCACCCGGCCGCCCACCGACGTCGACCTGCTGGTCGACGCCCGCTTCCACGACGCGCCCGCCGACGCCGAAGCCGCACAGGCCGCCGCCGTCACCCTGGCCGACACCCTGCGCACGGCCGACCCCGGCACCCCGTACGCGCTGCTCACCTCGGCCGACCCGGCGCACGCCCCGGCCGCCGAAGCACTCTGGGGCCTGCTGGCCGCCCTGGAGGCCGAGCAGCCGCAGCGCCGCCTGCTGCGGCTCGCCCTCGGCGCCGACTGGAACCCGGCGACGGTGGCCGAGGTGCTCGCCGCGCCCGTCGGCGAGACCCGGCTGCGGATCGACGGCAGCGCCGCCCACGCCGCCAGGCTGACCCCGTGCGAGGCCGCCGGCGGCCGGCCCGCCGCCCCCGGTGCGGTGCTGATCACCGGCGGCCTCGGCGCGCTCGGCCTGAGCGCGGCCGGCTTCCTGGCCCGGCTCGGCGCCCCCGCGCTCACCCTGATGGGACGCTCCGCCCCGGACGCCGCCGCCCGCGCCGTCATCGCGGAACTCACCGCCGCGGGTGCCGTCGTCCGGATCGTCCAGGGCGACGTCACCGACCCCGAGGACTGCCGCCGGGCGGTCGCCGAGGCCGGCCGCGAGGCACCGCTGCGCACCGTGCTGCACCTGGCCGGCGTCACCGACGACCACGCCTTCGAACAGCTCACCCCCGAGGCCTTCGAGCGGGTCTTCGCCGCCAAGGCCCGGGGCGCCGCCAACCTCGCGGCCGCACTCACCGGCCACGAGCTCACCGCCCTGCTGCTGTTCTCCTCGGCCTCCGCCGTGCTCGGCTCCGCCGGACAGGCGAACTACGCGGCGGCCAACGGCTTCCTGGACGGCCTGGCGGTGCGGCTGCGCACCGAGGGGGTACCCGCGACGGCCGTCGGCTGGGGCCCGTGGACCCCGGCCGCCAAGGCCGGGCTGGCCGGCAGCGCCGCGACCGGCCGGGCCATCGCCCGGACGGGCGTGCAGGCGCTCGACGACCAGGAGGCCGAGGAGCTGCTGCTGCTCGCGCTCGGCGGGCAGCGGGCCCGGCTGGCCGCCGTCGCGCTGGACCCGGAGCGGTACACCGAGCAGCTGGCCGGACACCCGCGCGGCGCCCTGCTGGAGGCGCTCGGCCGCCGTAGGCCGGCCGCCCCGGCCGCTGCCCCGGCCGCCCGACCACGCGGCTGGCTGGGTGAGTTGCTGGCGGGGGACGGGCCGGAGAGCCTGGCGGACCGGCTGCGCGGACACGTCCGGGAGCTGGCCGGCGCGGTGCTGGGCGAACCGCTCGGCCCGGACGACCACGCCGGCTTCTCGGACTGCGGACTCGACTCGATCATGGTGATCGACCTGCGGACCAGGCTGGCCCACGCCCTCGCCCGGGACCTCCCTGCCACCGTCGCGCTCGACCACCCCACGGTGGCCCAACTCGCCTCCCACTGCGCCGGACTACTGGCGCCGACGGAGCCCGATCCCGCTCCGGAGGAGGACTTCGCCGACCTGGCGGGCCTGTCCTTCGACGATCTCGTCAAAGCCGTGCAGGCCGACGTGGCAGCAGAGAAATGAGGACGGAGACCATGGACGCCGAGAAGATCCGCACGCTGATGGAGGACCAGCTCAAGCAGACCCGCCGGCTTCGGGCCCGGGTCCAGGAACTGGAGGAGGAGCGCAGCGCCGCACTCGCGGTGGTCGGCATCGGCCTGCGGCTGCCAGGCGGTCTCGACTCGCCCGACGCCTACTGGGACTTCCTGCGCGGCGCCGGCACCGCCTACAGCACCATCCCCGAGGACCGGCCGGGCCTGCGCGCCGTCCACGACCCCGTCCCCGGCAAACCGGGCCGCTCCTACGTGGACCGGGCCGGGTTCCTCTCCGACATCGCCCACTTCGACGCCGAGTTCTTCGGCATCTCGGCGCGCGAGGCGAAGCTGCTCGACCCGCAGCAGCGGATGCTGCTGGAGACCGCCTGGGAGGCGCTGGAGCGGGCCGGCATCGCCGTCCGCCGGGCCGACCGCCTCGATGTCGGCGTGTACCTCGGCATGATGGCCTCCGAGTACAACGAGCGGATGGCCGACCGCACCGACCTGAGCCGCATCGACCCGTACTTCACCACCGGCGGCGGGCTCTGCTTCGGCGCCGGCCGGATCAGCTACGTGATGGGCTTCCGCGGCCCGGTGCTCAGCGTCGACACCGCCTGCTCCTCCTCGCTGTCGGCCCTGCACCTGGGGGCCAGGGCGCTGCGCGGCGGCGAGTGCCGGTACGCGCTGGTCTGCGGATCCAACCTGCTGCTGTCCGCGAACCTGATGGTGTCGCTGAGCCAGACCAGGGCGCTGTCCCCGGAGGGGCGTTCGAAGTCCTTCCTGGCCACCGCGGACGGCTACGGGCGCGGCGAGGGCGTCGGCGCCCTCGTCCTGATGCGGCTCGCGGACGCCGAGCGGGAGGGGCGGCCGGTGCTGGCCGTCGTCCGGGGCACCGCCGTCAACCACGACGGGGCCGCCTCCGGCCTGACCGCCCCCAACGGGCCCGCGCAGCAGGAGGTCATCCGCGCGGCGCTGGCCGACGCGGGCGTGCAGGCCGCCGAGCTGGGCTACGTCGAGGCCCACGGCACCGGCACCGTGCTCGGCGACCCGATCGAGGTCGGCGCGCTGGACGGGGTGGTCGGCGCCGCCGTCCGCGAGCGCGGCCTGCCACTGTCGATCGGCAGCGTCAAGTCCCGGCTCGGGCACCTGGAGGCGGCCTCCGGCATCGCCGCCGTGATCAAGACCGTCCTGATGCTGGAGCACGGCGAAATCCCGGCGGCCCGCGCACCCGAGGACGGCGAGCTGAACCCCCACATCCCGTGGGACGAGCTGGGGTTCACCGTTCCTGTGGACAACCAGCCGTGGCCGGCCGGGCTGGCCCGGCGGATCGCCGGGGTCAACTCCTTCGGCATGAGCGGTACCAACGCGCACGTGGTGCTGGAGGCCTACCAGCGGGCCGAGGAGACCCCGGCCGGCGGCGCGCGGCGGCCCGAACTGCTCACGCTGTCCGCCAAGGACCCGTCCGCGCTCGCCGAACTGGCCGCCGCCGTCGCCGGATACCTGAAGCAGGCCGACCCGGCCCTGCTGCCGTCCGCCTGCCACACCCTGCGGGCCGGCCGGGCGCCCCAGCCCTGCCGGATCGCCGTCACCGGCTCCACCGCCGCCGAACTGGCCGACCGGCTCACCGCGGCCGTCGGCCGGCACGCGGCGGCGCCGGCCGCCACCGCCCCGCGCCGCCTCACCCTGCGGCTGCCGGCCGGTGACCGGGACCGGCTGACGGCCTGCGTCGGCGCCCTCGCCGAGGCCTTCCCGGACCTGCTCACCGGCCACGGCGCCGACCCGGCGACCGAGCTGGCCGCGCTGGCGGGCCGCCTCGGCCTGCCCGTGCGGGCGGTGGCCGACGCCCCGGCCGACGGGCCGGCGCTGCTGGAGTGGGAGGCGGCCGGCGCCACCCGCGCCATGCCGCTCACCGACGCACAGCCGGGCCGGGCGCCCGCCCTGCTGCTCGACGCGGTCGCCGCCCTCCACCTGGCCGGTGCGGACCTGCGCCCGGACGCGCTCCGCGCGCCGGGTGCCCGGCTGCTGGGTGACCTGCCCACCTACCCGTTCCAGCGCCGCCGGTTCTGGGTCGACGAACCGGCCCTCGGCGCGGGCCCGGCCGCCGCCGCCGTCGGCGCCGCCGCGTCCGAGGCTCCGGCCGCCCGCGACCCGGAGGCCGTCCGGGCCTACCTGCGGGCCGAGTTGCGCGCCGTGCTCGACTCCACCGAGGAGCTGGACCTCGACCGGTCGTTCCTGGAGTCCGGCGGTGACTCCTTCATCTCCACCCTGTTCATCACCCGGGTCGAGGAGCGCTACGAGATCGGGCTGACCGCCGAGGACCTGCCCCTGGAGCTGCCGCTCGCGGACATCTTCGGCCGGCTGGCGGCGGACATCGCCACCCGGGCGGAGGCTGCGGCATGACCGCCTTCGTCCGCCCGCGCCCGGTCGCGGACCCGGCCGTCCGGCTGGTGGTGTTCCACCACGCCGGCGGTTCGGCGGCGGCCTACTTCCCGCTCACCCGCTGCGTCCCGGCGGACTGGGACGTCCTGCTGCTCGACCTGCCGGGGCGCGGCAAACGGCACGCCCGCCCGGCGCTGGAGTCGATTGCCGAGCTGGCGGCGGTGGCCACCGCCGACGTGCTGCCGTGGTGCGACGGCGCCCCACTCGCGCTGTTCGGGCACAGTCTCGGGGCCGTCGTGGCGTACGAGACGGCCCGCGCGCTGGAGGCGGCCGGCCGGCCGGCCGCCTGGCTCGGCGTCTCGGGGCGGGCCGCGCCCGGGCAGCCCGTCCGGGCGGCGCTGCCGGGTGAGGAACTGTCCGACGGCGAGCTGATGACGCAGCTGACCAGGATGGGCGGGATGCACCCCCGGGCGGGCGAACTGCCGGACTTCCGGGCCCGGTTCCTGCCACTGGTCCGCAGTGACCTGCGCGCCGTCGCGGGCTACCGGCCCGACCCGCGCCGGGCGCCGATCGGCTCGCCGCTGACCGCGTTCGGCGCGGTCGACGACGTCTGGGCGCCGCCCGCCTCGCTCGCCCCGTGGTCGCGCGAGACCCGCGGGCCGTTCCGCCGCCGGACGTTCACCGGCGGCCACTTCCACTTCCTCGGCCCGGCGTTCGCGGATTTCACCGCGGAGCTGGTCGAGGAGATCCGCCAGGCCGTCCGGCCTGCGCGCACCGACCGTCCGGCCCTGGTCAGGGAGCCGGTCTGACCGATCGTCAGGAGACCCGTTCGCATGACCTCGGACCGTGTACCGGACATCCGCCCGCTGATGGCGGGATTTCCCACCGGCGTCGCCGTGATCACCGCGCTCACCCCCGAGGGTGAGCCGTGGGGCATGACCTGCACCTCGCTGTGCAGCGTCACGCTGGATCCGCCGACCCTCCTGGTCTGCCTGCGGCGCGGCAGCCCGACCCTGGAGGCCGCCCTCGCCAGCGGTGGCTATGCCGTCAACCTGCTCCACAGCAGCGCCCGGTGGACGGCCGAGCTGTTCTCCTCCGGCTCCCCGGAGCGCTTCGACCGGGTGGCCTGGCAGGCCGAGGGGGAGGCCTGCGGCCCGCACCTGGTCGAGGCGGCGCACACCGTCGCCGACTGCGCCGTCACCGACGTGCACGAGGTCGGCTCGCACGCCATGGTGCTCGGCCGGGTGGTAGCGGTCTCCCAACTCCGTTCCCAGTTCCCTTTGCTGTACGGAATGCGGCGATACGGTGACTGGACGGATGCGGCCGAGGAAAGCCACCTGTCCTACGACTTCATCTCCTGAGAAAGCGCCCCGAATTGCGGGATGCGGCAATCTCGGAGATGACCGGGAGCGGTACGGGAATGCAGCATCGACGAATGGACGGGGGCTGATTCCCCCGTCCATTCCGGCGGATATCCGGTCCGCGCCCGACAGGGGGACATCATGATCACCCAGCATGCTCCGGCCGATCGGAACGTCTTGCGCGGGGTGCCGGCCTTCGGCCGGCCCGGGCCCGGGCCGCGCGACGCGGCCCGGCCGTTCACCCTTGACGCGGTGTTCACCCGGGCGGCCCACCGCCGGCCCGGGGCGATCGCGGTCTGGGACGACGCGGGCCGCCTCACCTACGGCCGGGCGGAGATCCGCGCCACCCAGCTGGCCTCCGCGCTGGTCCGCGGCGGGGTCCAGCTGGGAGACCCGGTGATCGTGCACTGCGACGACCATCCGCAGTCCGTGGTGGCGCAGTTGGCGGTGCTGAAGTCCGGCGGGGTGTGCGTGCCGGTGGCCCACGGGGCATCCGCCGCCGCGGCGGCGCGGATCGCCGCGCTGAGCGGCGCGCAGGCCGTCCTGTGCAGTGCGTCCGGCCGGGCGGTCTGGCCCGGCGGCAGCCCGGTGATCGTGCTGGACGACCCCGAGGTCCGCGAGCGGCTCAGCGGGGTGCGCGCGGACCCCTCGCTCCCGCGCTCCGGCCCGCTGGACGCCGCCTACCTGCTGGTCGACGAGGAGGACGACGCCGGGGCCGGCGGGCAGCTGGTCGACCACCTGGCCTGGCAGCACCTGCTGGCCGCGCGGCTGCGCGAGGCGGGCGCGGCCGACGGCGCGGTCGCCGTCCGCCAGCCGCCCACCGGGCCGCGCACCCTCTCCGCCATGTGGTGGGCCTTCGCCGGCGGCGGCACGCTCCACCACCGGTCCCGGGACCGGGATCTGGTGCACGGCCTCGGCTGGGCCCGGACGACGGCGGCGGTGTTCAGCCCCGAGGAGTACCGGGGCGTACTGGCCGCCCTGGCGGACAGCCCGGACCGGGTCGGCCCGCGCACCGTCGTGCTGGTCGGCGGCCCGTGCCCGCAGGACGTGCTCGACCTGCACTTCGCCCTGCTGCCGCGCACGTCCCTGCGGGCGGAGTTCACCCCGTCGGGCGTCATGCCGTGGACCGTCCAGGAGTTCCCGGCCGCGGGCGCCACCAGGGTGGCTCCCGCCGGCGGGTTCGGCAGCCCCGTCCCCAACGTCCAGGTCGAGGTGCTGGACCGGGAGGGCTGCCCGCTGCCGCCCGGCCGGGTCGGCGAGGTGTGCGCCACCGGCCCGTCGCTGCCCTTCGAGCGGGTCGGCGCCTTCGACGCGGACCAGCCGGACCTCGGCCTGCTGCACCGCTCGGACTGGCTCGGCCGCTGGCGCACGGACGGCACCCTGGAACTCACCGGCGCGCGGTCACAGGTCTGAGAGCGGCCAGCCGGAGCGGCGCGGCCGTCCGCCGGCCCCGCCGCCGGACGGCCGAACGGGCAGGGGCGGCCCGGACGGCTGCCCCTGCCCTGCTCGATGCCGCGGGTCACTCCGCGGCTGCCCCCGAGGGCCGGGCCGCCAGGTCGGCGAGTTCCACCGGCTCCACCTTCGGCGGCTCCGGGCGGATCACCGTGAGCGCCACCACGACGCCGACCACGGCCATCGCGGCGGCGCCGAGGAAGGCGTAGTGGAACCCGGCGTTGAGCGCCGCCGCGCGGTCGCCGCCCACCGAGGCGGTGCGGGACTGCGCCAGCGAGGCCAGCAGTGCGACGCCCAGGCCGGCGCCGAGGCGCTGGGTGGTGTTCACCACGCCGGACACGATGCCGGTCTGCCCGGGCGCCGCGGCCTTCACGCCGGGCATGGTGGCGCCGACGAAGCAGGCCGGCAGGCCCACCGCGAAGATCAGCGCCGCCGGCAGGAACCCGGTGAGGTAGTCGGCGTCCACCGGCAGCCGGCCCATCAGGAACAGGGCCACCGCCATCGCCGTCATGCCGAAGGCGAGGACCAGCCGCGGCCCGGCCGCCTTGAGCGCGACCGGGATCAGCGTCCGCGAGACCGGGATGCTGACCAGGGCGATCGGCAGCACGGCCATACCGGCCCGGATGGCGCTGTAACCGTGCACCTCCTGGAAGTACAGCGAGATGAAGACGAAGGCCGGCACGTGCGTCGCGCCGACCACCAGGTTGGCGGCGGCGGACCCGCTGATGTTGCGCTCACGGAAGATCCGGAACGGCAGCAGCGGCTCGTCGACCTTGCGCTCGATCAGCAGGAACGCGGCGCCGAGCAGCACGCCCAGTACGGTGAGCAGCCACTGCACCGGGCCCATGCCGCCCTCGGCCGCCGCCGTGACGACGTACACCAGCAGCAGCAGGGCGCCGGTGCCGGTGACCATTCCGGGCAGGTCGAGGCGCCGGCGTCCGACCGCGGAGAGGTCGACGCCGTCGGCGGGGAGCAGGCGCCCGCTGAGCACCAGGCCGGCCACCCCGATCGGCAGGTTGAGCAGGAAGACCCACTCCCAGCCGAGCGTCTGGACGATGATGCCGCCGAGCGCCACGCCGCCGGCCGCGCCGACCGCGCCCATCGCGCTCCACACGCCGAAGGCCCGCCGGTAGGCCTCCGGTTCGGTGAACGTGCTGGTGATCAGGGCGAGTTCGGCCGGGATCAGGATCGCGGCGCCCAACCCCTGGACGGCGCGGGCCGCGATCAGCAGCCAGCCCCACTGGGCCAGCCCGGCGAGCAGGGAGGCCGCAGTGAAGACGGCGAGGCCGACCTGGAACATCCGGCGCGGCCCGAGCAGGTCGGTGGCCCGGCCCGCGCCGAGCTGGAACCCGCCGAAGGTGACCTGGTAGGCCGTGCTGACCCAGACCAGCGCGACCACGCTCATGCCGAGCGCGGCGCCGATGGTGGGCATCGCCAGGTTGATGATCGAAACGTCCAGGAAGACGATCAGTTCGACGCCGGTGAGCAGGATCAGTGCCGCGCGCTTTCCCGCCAGTGCTGAGGCCATCTCGGCCCTCCCCTCCACGCGTTGAGGCCGTGGCTGTCCCACGGCCAAGTTACTGTAGTCTAACTCTAGTGGAAGACTCTAGTAAAGTCTTCCACAATCGGCCGGCCGCTCGGGTGCCCGCCCGGCGGGCCGGACGGGCACCCGAGCTCAGGCGCTCGCCCGCAGCGTCACCCGGCCGGCGCGGGCGCACAGCAGGGCCGCCAGGAAGACCGCGCAGACCAGCGTCCAGCCGCCGCCGAACCCGGCCCGCCCGTCCGCGAGCAGGCCGAACGCGATCGGTCCGGCCACGAAGCCGGCGAAGAAGCCCATCGACACCAGGGCCGAGGCGTGCCCGGTCTGCCCGAAGCCGCGCCCCTTGGTCACCGCGATCATCGAGACGGCGTTCGCGGCGGCGGCCGACCCGCCCAGGCCGAGCGCGCCGATCCAGACCAGCCAGGTGCCGTGGGTGGCGGCCGGGATGAGGACGGCGAAGCCGAGCGCGGCCACGGCCAGCACGAGCAGAGAGGACGGGATGTCCGACAGCCGGCTGCTGAACCGCGCCCAGAGCACCCGGGTGATGATCCCGGACAGGCCGATCGCGGAGATCAGCGCGCCGGCCTGCTGCTCGCCCATGCCGAGGCGCTGGTGGGCGTAGAGCGGCAGGTAGGTGCTGAGCGAGGCGAGCCCGCAGCCGACGCAGAGCGAGTAGGCCATCAGCCACCGGGTGGCGGCGTTCGGCGCGGCGGGCAGGCTGAGGACACGCGGGCCGGTCGGAGCCTGGTCGCGGGGCAGCGTCGCCGCGGCGGCGACGGAGGCGAGCAGGGCGATCGGCACGACCAGAAGGATCGCGGTCCGCCAGGAGAGCGCGTGGGCCAGCGCGGGCAGGCTGAGACCGGCGATCAGGGCGGCCAGCGGCGCGCCGGACTGCTTGATGCCGATCGCCAGCGCCCGCCGCTGCGGCGGCAGATGCGCGGCGATCAGCTTGTTGGTGGACGGATTCGCCAGCGCCTGCGGCACCCCTGCGAGCACCAGTGCCACGAGCAGCATCGGGTACCCGTGCCCGGCCGCCAGCAGGGCGAAGTCGGCGCCGATCAGGGCGGTCAGCACGATGAACGCCCGGCGTCCGCCGACCAGGTCGGTGAGGTGCCCGGCGTACAGCGACAGCACGGTCGCGGTGCCGAACGCCACGGCGGGCAGCAGCCCGAGCCGGGAGCGGGAGATGCCGAGGTCGTCGATGATGGACGGCCCGAGCGCCCCGATCGTGTACAGCACGAGCATCGACAGCCCCATACCCCCGGTGAGCAGGGGGACGAGCGACTTGGAAACGGGGCGGGACACGGCCGGATCGGCCGTCTGCGGTGTCGAGTTGACGGTCATACTTGCACCCTCCGCTGTGGTGGTGTAAATCTAGTGTCGAACTCTAGAGTTAAGCTACAATAAGTAGGTAGTGATCACCATGGTGAACCGGACAGACGGACGACGCCTCCGCTCGCAGCAGACCCGGCGGAGGATGCTCGACGCCGCCATAAAGCTGTTCGTGCAGAACGGCTACGGGCTGACCACGATCGAGTCGATCGCCCAGGAGGCCGGCGTCGCCGTACAGACGATCTACTTCTCGTTCGGGAACAAGCAGAAGATCCTCAAGGAACTGATCGACCTGCACGTCGCCGGCGACGACGACCCGGTGCCCACCCTGGAGCGCCCGCACGTCATCGCGGCACTGTCCGCCGAGGACCCGCACGAGCTGATCCGGATGCTGGCCCGGATGACCCGGGAGATCAGCGAACGCGTCGCCCCACTGCTCGAAGTCCTGCGCAACGCCGTCATCACCAACGACGACGGCACCGAGCTGTGGGCCGCCAACAAGGAGCAACGCCGCGTCGTGCAGCACCACTTCGTCGACGCCCTGGTGAAGGCCGACGCGCTGGTGGAGGGCCTCACCCCGGAGCGGGCCGTCGACATCTGCTACGCCCTGCTCGGCCCGGAAATGTACAACCTGCTGGTCACCGAACGCGGCTGGACGCCCGAGCAGTGGGAGAAGTGGGCCTACGACGGCCTCTGCTGCCACCTGATCGACGGGGCCCGATAGCCCCGGCACCCTGCGGCGTCCTGATCCGCGTCCTTCCGACACGCGGCGCCCCGGCCTGCGGCGGCGCCGGATCAACGACAACGACATGAGGATGCCATGTCCACAACCATCCAGGCCCACCCGGAAACCGGGGACGGGCCCGCCCCGGTCACCGGCCGCCTGGCCTCGCTCGCCCGGGTCCTGGTGGACCGCCGGCGGATCGCCATGCTGCTGGTGGGACTCATCGCGGTGGCCGCCGCCCTGGTCGGTGCGAGCGTCGAGAGCAAGCTGTCCAGCGGCGGGTACACCCCCGACTCGGCCGAGTCCATCAAGGCCGACCGGCTGCTCGCCGGCCAGTTCCACGCCGGCGCGCCCAACCTCGTGCTGGTGGTCCGGGCCGACGGCGACGTCGGTGACGGGGAGGCCGCCGCCGCCGGGCGCGAACTGACCGGGAAGGTCGCCGCGACCCCGGGTGTCGTCTACGCCCAGTCGTACTGGAGCGCACAGGACCCGACCCTGCGCTCGGCGGACGGCCGCACCGCACTCGTGCTGGTCAAGCTCGGCGGGGACGAGAGCCAGTCCTACCACCTCGCAAGGGACTTGGTGCCGACCCTGGTCGGCCGGCACGGCCCGCTGGACGTCAAGGCCACCGGCTCGGCCCAGGTGAACTCCGAGGCCGACGAGCAGAGCGCCCTCGACCTCAAGAAGGCCGAGGTGCTCGCCGCACCGCTCACCCTGATCATCCTGCTCGCCACCTTCGGCTCGCTGGTGGCCGCCTCCCTCCCGGCGCTCGTCGGTGTCGTCTCGGTGGTCGGCACCTACGCCGTGCTCCGGGTGCTCACCGAGGCGACCTCGGTCTCGGTGTTCGCACTGAACATCACCACGGCACTCGGCTTCGGCCTCGCCGTCGACTACAGCCTGTTCATCGTCACCCGGTACCGCGAGGAACTCGACGCCGGGCGCACCGTCACCGAGGCGGTCGCCGCGAGCCTGCGCAGTGCCGGGCGCACCGTGCTGTTCTCGGCGCTCACCGTCGTTCTGTCGCTCTCCGCCCTGCTGGTGTTCCCGATCTACTTCCTGCGCTCGCTGGCCTACGCCGGCATCGTCGTCGTCGTGATCGCCGCGGCCAGTTCGGTACTCGTCCTGCCGCCACTGCTGGCGCTGATCGGCCACCGGATCGACCGCTTCGACGTCTTCGCCCCGGTCCGCCGGCGGCTGCCCGGCTCGCGCACCGGCAACGGTCTCTGGCACCGCCTGGCGCACACCGTGATGCGCCGCCCGGTGCTGATCGGCGGCGGCGTGGCCCTGCTGCTGGCCGCGCTCGTCCTCCCCTTCACCCAGGCCAGGTTCGCGCTCATGGACGACCGGGTACTGCCACGCGGCAGCGCCTCGCAGGTCGCCTCCGACACCGTCCGGGCGGAGTTCCACGGCGCGCAGACCTCGCCCGTCGTGGTCGTCGCACCCGCCCTCGACCCGGCGAGGAGCCAGGCCGAACTGACCGACTACGCACAGCGGTTGTCGGCGATCCCGCACACCCAGCGGGTGGACTCCGCGGTCGGCACCTTCGCCGCCGGCAACCTGGCCGCGCCCGCCGGACCGGCCTCCGCCGCCTTCGCGGCCGGCGGCGGCAGTTGGCTGTCCGTCGTCTCCGACGTCGATCCCGGCTCGTCCGCCGGCGAGGCGTACGCCCGCGCCGTGCGGGCGCTGCCCGCGCCCGCCGACGTCCTGGTCGGCGGTGACGCCGCGACCCAGGTGGACACCAAGGCGATGCTCAGCGGCCGGCTGCCCTGGGCCGGGGCGATCATCGCGGTCAGCATGCTCGTCCTGCTGTTCCTGTTCTCCGGCAGCGTGGTCATCCCGCTGAAGCAGCTGATCCTCAACATGCTGAGCCTGACCGCCTCCTTCGGCGCCATGGTGTACGTCTTCCAGGACGGCCACCTCAAGTGGCTGGTCGGTGACTTCGTGCACACCGGGCAACTGGAGGTGACCGTGCCGATCCTGATGTTCTGCGTCGCCTTCGGCCTCTCCATGGACTACAGCGTCTTCCTGCTGTCCCGGATCCGGGAGGAGTACCTGGCCACCGGCGACAACACCCGCGCCGTCGCCTTCGGCATGGAGCGCACCGGCCGGCTGATCACGGCGGCCGCCCTGATCGTCGCCACCGTCCTCGGCGCGCTGGCCACCTCCGAGCTGAGCATCCTGAAACTGCTCGGGGCGGGCCTGGCCCTCGCCGTCCTGATCGACGCCACGCTCGTCAGGGGCCTCCTGGTCCCTGCCGCCATGCGGCTGCTCGGCGAGGCGAACTGGTGGGCGCCGGCGCCGCTGCGCCGGCTGCACGCCAGGTTCGGGCTCACCGAGGACTGAGGGCGCGGAAAATGGCTGGACGGCCTCGGCCGTCCAGCCATTCGCGTACGTGCGCGTCACCTCAGGAGGCGGCAGGCTCGACCTGTGGGGCGCCGGCCGGCAGCGCGCGGTAGGCCAGGTACAGCGCGGGGTGGCGCCCGCGCAGCCAGCGTTCGAACCGCTGCTCCGCCTCCGCCGGATCCCGCATGCCCGCGCCCTCCGCGCGCAGGAAGTCCATGTAGTGGTTGGCGATCCGCACCGGCACCCGCATCGCCCGGCGCATCGGCTTGGCCATCAGGCCGTCGATGTCGGCGGCCGGCGACCGGTCGTCCAGGATGTGATGGGGGTCCAGGTTGAGCATCGCGTCCCGGGTGCCGTCCCAGTCCACCATCCGGCTCTGCGGGTTGAGATGCACCGTCCCCAGGGACAGCGCCTTGTCGTCCGAGGGGTCGCACCGCACCCAGACGCCGTCGAGCTCGACACACGCGTACACGTGCTTGCTCACCTCGCCCACCAGGCGGCTGAGCCTGCGCGGCGCGATCGGGCCGAAGTACTCGCGCCCGCGCACCGACATGATGCCGTATCCCGCCGGGATGCCGGACGAACGCAGCAGCGCCACCAGAAGGTTGGCGCTGTTCGTACAGGTGCCGCTGGCATGCGCGAGTGTCTCCACCGCACTCCGCTGCCAGTTGCCGACCTCGTAACGGACCGCATCCCGGACGAATCGGAACATCGCCACCGCGGTCTCCCGGTCGTCCCGGGCGTCCGCCTGGAGATCGGCGGCGAGACCCTTGATGACCGGATCGGAGTAATCGCAGTACCAGGTCTCCTGAAGGAACGGGTTGGGCATCGCCATGTCTGACTACCTCTCACTGACCGCAGAGCTCCGCTGTGTTGAGCCTGGCTGGCGGCTCAGGCGGAAGGCGACTCCGAGATTGCTCACAGTGAGCAGGCGAGAGCGCACGCCCCCTGCGGCGAGGTGGTCGGTACCGGTGGTGCAGGCCGCCCGGGGCGGTCGGCCGCGAGGTCAGCGGGCTCAACAGGTCCGGCGGGCTCGGCAGCTTCGGCAGGCCCGATGGGCTCAGCGGCCGAGCAGGGCGCGCAGCCGAAGCAGGTTGGCGGCGTGCACGTCGCTCATCCGCGCCGGGTCCACCCCGGCGACCCGGAACCACCCGGCCGTCAGCGCGTCGTCCCGCCCGGCCGCCGGGGGCGGGTCCGCCGAGGTGGCGGGCAGCCGGACGTGGTAGGCCGTGTTCTCGATCCACGCGTTGTCGGTGTTGCGCAGCGAACCCGCGGCCACCCCCCGGTGCAGCAGCTCCACGCCCCCCGCGCGGACGACGACGCCGGTCTCCTCGTACACCTCGCGCAGCGCCGTCCGCAAGGGGTGCTCGAACGTGCCGTCCGGCCGCGGGTCGCAGAACCCACCGGGAAAGGCCGGCTGGCCGGTGTCCCGCCGCTCGACCAGGAGGACCCGCGCGGCTGCGCCCTCGCCGAGCGTGACGACCCCGTCGGCGGTGGGGTTGGGCCCGAACCGGCGCAGCCGGCCGAGCCCTGCGATGCCGGTCGGGCCCGCCGGGTTGAGCGGCCGGCCGGTGCGTCCGTCCCGGAGCAGCACCGGGTGCGCGGACAGTCGGGCGGTGCGGCGCCACACCTCGGCCATATCGGCGTCGTCGTCCCAGCCGAGGGCCGCCCGCCGGGCCGGGTCCCCCGCGAACTCCACGGCCGCGTAACCGGGGCGCAGGGTGTACCAGTCGCGTTCCTCGGGCACGGCGGCATCGGGGTAGCCGATCCGGCGGCGAAGCTCTCCGAACGTCCTGCGGTCCACTCGCCGGCCCTCCCACATCCGCCCGCCGGGGACGTCCGAGCCTTGCACATCCGGGCCGGTCCGCACCAGCGGCGCCGTGCCGCGGACGGCCCGGGTACCGGAAAACCCGCCTGCCATCCAGAGGTTGTGCAGAGCGGCTCCAGTGCCCTGACCGCAGACTCCGATGCGAGGGGCCAGGGGCGGGTCCGACGGAGAGCCCCCGAAACCCCAGCGGCCGGGCCCGACGCCAGGCCGCCCCGGAGCAGGGCCGGTCCCCGACACCCCCGGGGGACCGGCCCATTCCCCCAACCGCCTTCGCAGCAGAGGGAGATGTTCATGGTCAGCACGGCCGGCGAGGCCAGCGCGCCCAATCGGTCCAAGCCGGTGAAGCGGCTGGACCGGGTGATCATCCGGTTCGCCGGGGACTCCGGTGACGGGATGCAGCTGACGGGTGACCGGTTCACCTCGGAGACGGCGTCCTTCGGGAACGACCTGTCGACGCTGCCGAACTTTCCGGCCGAGATCCGGGCTCCTGCCGGGACCCTGCCGGGTGTGTCGAGTTTCCAGCTGCACTTCGCGGACCACGACATCCTGACCCCGGGCGACGCGCCCGACGTGCTGGTGGCGATGAACCCGGCCGCTCTGATGGCCAATGTCATCGATCTGCCGCGCGGTGCGGAGATCATCGTCAATACGGACGAGTTCACGAAGCGGGCGCTGGCGAAGGTGGGGTATGCGGCCGATCCCCTGGGGGA